>JBEICS010000072.1:0-8002 GCA_040383925.1 Acidimicrobiaceae bacterium
CAGCAGGTCGGTGACGAACGCCGTCAGCTCGATCGTGTCGGTGCCGTGGGCCACCACCACCCCGGCGGGAGCCGCTGCGATGCGGCGGGCCACACCCACCATGTCGTCGACCGTGAGGTTGCTGCTCGGCCCCGACGCCACGTCGTCGACCTCGACCTGCACCGGCAGCCGTCCGAGTTCGTCGACGAGCGCACGGCCCGGCACCTCGGTCCACGCCTGCCCGTCGAAGTGCGACGCGATGGTGCCGCCCGTGGCGATCACCCGCACCGTGCTCATTCGGTCGCTCATCGCCGGGTCTGCCGTCTCTTGTACATCGTGCAATACTTACCACCAGTCGACACGAACAGGGAGACCCACATGATGACCCGATCCTCGCGGCAGCGACGCGCTGCTGTGGCACTGGCCCTCGCCGCAGGGATGATCGCGGCCTCGTGCGGTGGCAACGACCCCGACGCCGTCGCCACCACGGCGCCGGCCGTCACCACCGCCGCACCCGACACCACCGCCGCACCCGACCCCGGCACCGACACCACCGCCGTCGTCGAGACCACGGCGCCCGCCACCACCGAGGCACCGGCGCCGCAACCGGTCGCCGGCGGCAGCATCACCGTCGGGCTCATCGGCGAGTCGACCGGCTTCAACCCCACCGTCGATGCGTGGGCCGACAGCGGCCACGTCGTCGCCCACGCCATCTTCGACTCGCTCGCCGCCTACGACGCCTCCGGCAAGCCGGTGCCCTACCTCGCCGAGTCGATCACCCCCAACGCCGACAGCACCGCGTGGACCATCGTGCTGCGCCCCGGCATCACCTTCCACAACGGCGAACCGCTGAACGCCGAGGCGGTGCGGGCCAACTTCCAGGCCATCCTCGACAGCGCCCAGTTCAAGGACCAGTTGGCGCTCGTGAGCACGATGACCGCGGTCGACGACCTCACCCTCGAGGTGGCGATGAGCGCTCCGTGGGGCACGTTCATGAACGTGCTCACCGGCGAGACCGGCGCACAGGCGGGCTACATGGCCGCCCCGGCGATGCTGGCCGATCCCAACGGCGGCCGCAACCCCATCGGCACCGGCCCGTTCGTGTTCCAGGAGTGGGTGCCCGACTCGCAGCTCACCGTCACGCGCAACGACAGCTACTGGCAGACCCCGGCGTGGCTCGACAGCGTCACGTTCACGCCCATCCCCGACTCGACCAGCCGCAAGGCCGCGTTCGACGCCGGCGACATCCAGCTCTACACCACCGGCTCCACCAAGGACATCGGCGAGTACCTCGCCCAGCAAGAGGCCGGCACCACCAATGTCACGCTCGGCTCGGCCAGCAGCCCCGACATGGTGCTGTTCAACACCGCGGTCGCGCCGCTCGACGACGTGCGCGTGCGCCGGGCCCTGGCCATGGCCATCGACGTGAACCGCCTCTACGAGTACCTCGAGGGTGTGGGCGTGAAGGAAGCCATGCACGGCCCCTACGCCGACGACTCGTTCTGGTTCGCCGAGTCGAACTACCCCGACTTCGATCCCGAGGGCGCCACGGCGCTCATCGACGAGTACGTCGCCGAGAAGGGTGCCGTCGAGTTCGAGTTCGCCGGCAATCAGGACCCGTTCCTCGTCAGCTACCAGGAACTGTTCCAGGCGATGTGGGCCGACATCGGCGTCAGCGCCAACATCGTGTCGCGGGCCCAGAGCGAGAACATCAGCGCGGTCCTGAGCGGCGCCCACCAGGTCATCTTGTGGGGCGGCATCGGTGGCGGCGATCCCGACAAGGACTACCAGTACTTCCACTCGGGCACCGGCCTCAACTTCAGCGGCTACACCAGCCCCACCATCGACGCGGCGATGGAACAGGGTCGTGCACTCGGCGACCCCGAGGCCCGCAAGGAGCAGTACGCCATCGTGCAGCAGGAACTCGGTGAGCAGATGCCGTACATCTTCACCGGCACCAACCGCCTGTCGGCCATCGCCGCCGGCAATCTGCTGGGCATCGACGCCTTCACCCTGCCCGACGGCACACCCGGCCAGCCCGTCACCGGCGCCATCTACCACCTGAAGGACGCCTGGCTGGCGCAGTGAGCCGTCGCCTCCTCCGCCTGCTCGCCGTGTTGGTGGCGGTGACTGCAGCGTCGTTCAGCATGGTCAGCCTGCTGCCTGGCGACACGGTCACCGCCGTCCTCGGCGAGCGCGCCTCGGAGGAGGACCGCGCCCTCGCTCGCGAGGAACTGCACCTCGACGACCCGCTGCCCCTCCGCTACGCCCGCTGGGTGGGCGGGGCGGTCACGGGCGACCTCGGCATCTCGTACCGCACCCGCCAGCCCGTCGCCGAGGCACTCGGGCAGCGCATCGGCGTCACGCTCGAACTCGTCCTGCTGTCGCAGCTGATCGCACTGGCACTCGCCATCCCGATGGCGGTGCTCGGCGCGCTGCGACCCGGCTCGTGGCTCGACCGAACCCTCAGCGGCACCCAGCTGGCGATGCTGGCCACGCCCACCTTCCTGGTGGCCATCGCACTCGTGGCCATCTTCGCGGTGCAACTCGGCTGGTTCGCCACCACCGGCTACGTACCCATCGGCGACGGGTTGTTCGCCAACCTGAAGTCGCTGCTGCTGCCATCGTTGGCCCTGGCCCTCGAACAGGTGGCCCTGTACGCCCGCGTGTTGCGCACCGACCTCATCGCCACGTTCGACCAGGACTTCATCTGGCACGCCCGGGCGAAGGGCAACAGCACGGCGCGCATCGTGCTGCGCCATGCGATGCGGCCCTCGTCGATCGGCCTCGTCACCCTCGCCGGCATCACCTTCGGCCGCATGATCGGTGGCACCGTGCTGGTCGAGACGATCTTCGCCCTGCCCGGCCTCGGCCGCTTCACCATCGACGCCATCAACAACCGCGACTTCATGGCGCTGCAGGGCGCCGTAGTGGTGATGACGGTGGGGTTCGTCGTGCTCAACGTGGTGGCCGATCTGCTGCACGGGGTCATCGACCCGCGCATCCGTTCCCAGCGGGCGACCGCCCGATGAGCGCCGCCAAGCACCGCTGGGGCGTGGCTGTGTGGCTGTCGGTCGGCTGGCTGGTGGTGCTCGCGCTCGCGGCCATCTTCGCCGACGTGCTGCCCCTGTACGACCCGGCCGACACCCGGGCGGGCATCCCGCTGTCGATCCCCACCTCGCAGAACTGGCTGGGCACCGATCAGCTCGGCCGCGACCTGCTGTCGCGCACCATCTACGGCGCCCGCGTGTCGCTGGTGGTGGGCCTGGCGGCCGTCGTGCTGTCGTCGCTGGTCGGTGGCACCATCGGCGTGCTGGCCGGCTACCTGCAGCGCACGGTCGAGGCCGTGTCGCTGTTCACCGCCGACGTGCTGATGGCGTTTCCGTCGTTCCTGCTCGCCGCCTCCATCGTCGCCTTCACCGACTCACGCGGGCTGCTCACCGTGGTGCTGGTCATCGCGCTGCTGTACCTGGGGCCCACCATCCGCATCGTGCGCGCCACCACCCTCAGCTACGCGAACCGCGAGTTCGTCACGGCGGCCCGTTCGCTGGGCGCCACCTCGGGCCGCGTCATCCGCCGCGAGATCGTGCCCAACGTGGTGCCCACCACGTTGTCGCTCGCCATCGTGGCCATCGCCGGCGCCATCGTCGCCGAGGGCGGCCTCGCCTACCTCAACTTGTCGGTGGCACCACCCACGCCCACCTGGGGGTCGATGATCGCGGCAGGCAAACCGAAGATCGACCAGAGCCTGTACCCGGTGCTGGTGCCCGGCCTGGCGCTGTTCCTCACCGTGCTCGCGCTCACCCTCATCGGCGACGCCATCCAGAAGCGTCAGGGCCGCAACCTCGGCGCCATCTGATCATCGGCACCGGCTGATCATCGGCACCGGCTAGCAGGGCGTGCCGTCGGGGTTGCACACCAGGTCGGTCGAGAACGTGATGTCGACGGCCTTCGCAGTCCAGTCGCCGTGCGGGCCGTCGTTGCTCATCACGTAGGCGTTGGCACGGCCGGGGTCGCCTGCCACGGCCACGAGGAACTTGTCGGAGTCGGTCACGATGGGCACGAGGCGCTCGGGGTCGTCGCTCTCGGCGAACACAGCCGGCACCTCGCCGGCGGCCACCAGGTCGACCAGTGTGCGTCGGCCGGCGGTGAGGTTGCTCCACTCGCCGATGAGCTTCTCGAACTTCCAGGCCGGGATACGCGCCTGAGCGAACAGGGCGGCGCGCAGTTCCTGCTTGCCCCAGCCAGCCCGGGCGAAGGTGCGGGCGACGAGCGGCGACAGCACCAGCAGCGGCCGGTACTGCGCACGGCCGAGACCGAACACGTGGGTGAGGTCCCACCCCGTCACGCGGGTGAGGCCGTCGGCCAGGTAGGGCACGATCTCGGCGGGCGTGCTGCCGAACACGCTGCCCACGATGAGACCGCTGTTGATGCGCCCCATCGTCACCACGTCGTCGCCGCGACCGAACCCGAAGTCGGCGCTGAGCGGCTGCCAGCCGATCTCGGCCAGCGCCGCCTCGTCCTCGGCCAGCACCACCTTGAACGTGTTGCCGAACGTCGCCTTGTCGTGCTCGTCGGCGGTGAATCCGCACACGTTGCGTAGGTAGAGCCGCAGCCAGCGACCCACCGCAGTGTTGGCCTGCACGCCGTCGCGCAGCGCTCCCTGCCCGCTGTTGAACCCCAGCCCGGCACCGGCGAAGCCGTTCAGCACGATGAGCGCATCGGCACCGGTGGTGTTGCCCGAGTGCTCGACGCCGTAGTGCGGGTCGGCGATCACCTCGGCGACGGCGAGCAGCACGGGCAGATGCTCGGGCCGGCAGCCGGCCATCACGCCGTTCACCGCCACCGACCACACCGTGATGTCGCGGCCCGACGGCCGCGCCAGGCCGAGCACCCGCCACGGGTCGTGACCCGACGCGGCGATGAAGGCCTCCACCCGCTCACGCGTGGGCGGCACGACGGGCAGGCCGTCGCTCCAACCCCGGGCGACGAACACGTCGTTGATCTCGTCGATGCCGCCCGAGGCCACCACGTCGAGCGCGCTCGGTTCGGCGGAGGTACCGACAGCCGAGTCGACCCCGCGGGTGAGGCCGTCGATCACCTGCTGCATCGTCGTGCCCACCAGTCCGGCGATCATCTCGTCGTGGCTCTGGCTGTCGACATGGCCGCGCAGCACCGCCAGCGGCATGCCGTCGAACCCGAGCCCACGCCCGGTTGCCGCCGCCTGGCGGATGAACCCCTCGGTCACCAGGCTCACCGTCGGTACGCCAGCCGCCTCTGCTGCTGCTGATGCCCGCATCACGGCGGGCGTACAGCTGCCTCAAGCGCCTACGCCCGACACCACGGCATCGACGCCGCGGGCCGCGATGACGCTGGGGATGGCGCCCACCACCTGGTGCTCCTCAGGGCCGTGCACGTTGCCGAACGCGTCGTAGCCGACCACCTCGACCCCCGGGTAGCGAGCCTGCAGTTCGCGCTCGATCACCGGGAACAACTCGTCGCCGCGGAACATGTAGTCCCACAGGAATCCGATGCACTTCCCGGCCAGATCATCCAGCCGCGGCGCCAGCGCGCGGGCCTGAACGCCGCGAGGCGACTTCGGCCAGACGACGTCGTACCGAGGCTCGGCTCGCAACTCATTGCTCACGGGCTCCAGTCTGCCAAATCGCGCTGTGCTGCCTACAGTGACGCCTCCATGTCTCGCCGATCTGCGCCTCGCACCGTCACCCTCGCCACCGTGAACGTGAACGGCCTGCGCGCCGCCGCCCGCAACGGAATGGCCCCGTGGGTGTACCGGTGCGAGCCCGACATCGTCACCCTGCAGGAGGTGCGTGCGCCCGACGAGCTGGTGCCCGGCCTGGTGGCCGAGGTGTTCGGCGAGGGCTGGCAGGTGGTGCACGCCGAGGCCGGCGCGAAGGGCCGCGCCGGGGTTGCCGTGGTCACCCACCTGCCCATCGAACGTGTCGACGCCGGCGACGACGAGCCCTGCTTCACCGGCACCGGCCGTTGGATCGAGGCCGACGTCCGCCTGTCCGACGACGAAGTGCTCACCGTCGTGTCGGCCTATGCCCACACCGGCGACGCCGAGGTGCCCGAGCGGATGGCCGAGAAGCTCGCCTGGTTCGACGCCGCCACCGCCCGCCTCGAAGCCTTGCGGGCCGATGGCCGCCACGTGGTGCTCACCGGCGACCTGAACGTCGCCCACCGCGACAGCGACCTGAAGAACTGGAAGGGCAACATCGGCTGCGCCGGCTGTCATCCCGACGAGCGCGCCCGCTTCGACCACTGGATCGACACGCTCGGCTGGGTCGACGTGGCCCGCACGGTGGCGGGCAGCGACGCGGTGCCGTTCACGTGGTGGTCGTTCCGAGGCCGCGCCTTCGACACCGATGCCGGGTGGCGCATCGACTACCAGATCGCCACACCCGAGTTCGCCGCACGCGCCGCCGAGGCCCGGGTCGACCGTGCCCCGTCGTACGCCGAGCGCTGGAGCGACCACGCCCCCATGGTCGCCACCTACCACCTCTGACCCCCGGCCGCGACCTCCCCCCGGCCGCCTCTCCCCCAGCCGCCCCTTCCCCGGGCGTCCCTCCCCCGGCCGCCTCTCCCCCCGGCCGCCTCCCCCCCTCGGCTGCCCCCTCCCCCGACCTCTGTGTCGTGACACAGAGCCGACGTGTCGTCTGTGTCACGACACAGAGTGCCGACGGCATGGGGGCAGAGGTTGGGTTGGGCGGGGAGCAGAGCGGAGCAGAGCGGCGCTGGGCGGGGGACTACGGTGCGGGGCCATGGAGGACTCGCTGCCCGACCCGGCCCTGGCGCCAGGCGAGCACCGCTGCCCCGGCCCGGGCTACCGCGACCTGGTCGTGCGCGACCTCACCGGCGTGCCGCCGGAGTTGCTGGAGAAGTCGTACGCCTTCCTGGGCGACGAGCCGGTGCCCTTCAGCCGCTACACCTCGGCCGAGTTCGCCGCCCTCGAGTACGAGCGGGTGTGGAGCCGCACCTGGCAGTGGGTGTGCCGCCAGGAACACATCCCTTCGCCGGGCGATTTCCAGGTGTACGACATCGGGGCCCGGTCGATCATGGTGGTGCGCCAGGCCGACGGCTCGATCCGCGCGTTCGACAACTTCTGCCAGCACCGCGGCACCCAACTGAAGCCGTCGGGCCAGCAGGGCAACGCCAACCGCTTCACCTGCCCGTACCACGGCTGGGCGTGGAACACCGCCGGCACGCTGGTGTCGCTGCCGTGCCGGTGGGACTTCCCGCACGTGCGCGACGAGGACGTGGCCCTGCCCGAGGCGCAGGTCGACACGTGGGGCGGGTTCGTGTTCGTGAACCTCGACCCCGCCGCCCCGCCACTGCACGAGTACCTCGGCGTGCTGCCCCATCACTTCGCCACGTGGGACCTGGCCGACCGCTACGTGGAGGTGCACGTGCGCAAGCGCCTGCCCGCCAACTGGAAGGCGGCGATGGAGGCGTTCCTCGAGGCGTACCACGTGTTCAAGACCCACTCGCAGGCGCTGCCCGCCACGGGCGACGCCAATGCTGCGTACGACGTGTTCGGCCCGCACATCTCGCGTTTCATGCACACCACCGGTACGCAGAGCCCGCACATCGCCGCCGAGCGCAGCGAGCAGGAGATCCTCGACTTCCTGCTCGGCCGCCGCTTCGCCGGACGCGACGACATGCCCACGGTGGGCTCCGGCGAGACCGCCCGCGATGTGTACGCGCGGATCGTCCAACGGTCGCTCGGCGAACGGTACGGCAACGACTTCAGTCACCTCACCGTGGCCGAGACCATCGACTCGATCGAGTACTTCGCATTCCCCAACACGTTCTTCTTCCGCGGCCTGCAGTTCCCGATGGTGTATCGCTTCCTACCCAGCCCGCACTCGGTCGACGAGTGCACGTTCGAGCTGTTGTTCCTGCGCCACCCGCCTGCCGGTGGCCCGGTGCCGCCGCCCGCACAGCCGGTCGACATCGGCATCGCCGACAGCTACGCCTCGGTGCCCGGCATGGACCCCGG
>JBEICS010000073.1:0-7994 GCA_040383925.1 Acidimicrobiaceae bacterium
CAGATCGGGCCGGTGGTGGCCCGGTTCGCCGCGCTGGTGTCGCCGCGCAACTCGTCGTCGAAACGGTTCCGCGACCCTGCGGTGGCGACCTTCCTCCTCACCTCGCGTGAGGCGCTGCTGGGTCTGGCCATGGGCCGCGCCACGTCGGGCGGGCGGCCGCTCGGCCACGAGGCCGCCGTGCTCGCCGCGTTGCGCGAGCGGGCGACCGCACTCGACACCACCTACCTCGACCGACACGGAGCCCGGGCATGACCGTCACCGACTCGACCGCGACGACCTACACGGTGTGCACCATCTGCGACGCCGGTTGCCAGATGCGCGCCGTCGCCGACGACGGCAAGGTGGTGAAGATCCTCCCGCACGACTCGCCGGCCCTCGCCCGCAACATCTGTTACAAGGGCACCGCCGCGCCGCAGATCCACAACCACCCCGACCGACTGCGCACACCGTTGAAGCGGGTGGGCGCCCGCGGCGACGACCGGTGGGAGGAGATCTCGTACGCGCAGGCGATGGACGAGATCGCCGACCGGCTCCGCGGCGTGGTGAGCACCTACGGGCCCGAGGCGCTGGCCGTGTCGACGTCGGGTTGGAACACGCAGACCACGCACGGCTTCGACCGCCGGTTCATGAACCTGCTCGGCTCGCCGAACTGGATCAGCGGGGTGTCGCTGTGCGCCGGCAACACCGCCGCCGTGAACCGGCTCACCTACGGCTGGTTCCCGTTCCCCGACCTGATGAACACGAACTGCATCGTGTTGTTCGGCCACAACCCGCGCAAGCACTCGTGGACGCCCATCTTCAACATGGTCGAGGCCGCCCGTCATCGTGGGGCGACGGTCATCGTGCTCGACCCGCGGGTGTCCGAGCAGGCCGAGCGAGCCGACCTGCACCTGCAGTTGCGGGCGGGCACCGATGCCGCGATGTGCCTCGGCTGGTTGAAGGTCATCTTCGACGAGGGCCTCTACGACGCCGACTTCGTGCGCGACTGGTGCGTCGGCTTCGACGAACTGCGCGCCAGGGTCGACGAGTACCCGCTCGAGCGGGTCGAGCAGATCACCGGGGTCGATCGCGAGCTCATCGCCGCCGCCGCCCGCATGTACGCCACTGCCGACGGGGCCTGCATCCCGTGGACACCGGTCACCGATCAGCAGGTGTCGTCCACGTCGGCCATCCGCCTGCACTCGATCCTTCGTGCGGTCACGGGCAACCTCGACGTGGTGGGGGGCGAGATGCTGAACGGCGTGCACCCCGGCTGGCGTACGGAGGCCGATCTGCAACTGCACGACGCCATCGCTCCTGAACAGCGCGCCAAGCAGCTCGGCTATCACACCCACCCGGTGTACACGTACCGCACCGCTGAGATGCTGCGGCCGCACCTGCAGCGGGTGTGGGGACGCGAATGGGTCGACCAGGTGATGGGCTGCCACATGGCCAACCCCTCCGAGGTATTCCGGGCGATGGCCGACGGCAACCCCTACCCGATCAAGGCGTTCTTCGCGCTGGGCAACAACGCGCTGCTGTCGTACCCGAACCAGCACCAGATCCACCGGGCGTTGCTGAACCAGGACCTCATCGTGGCGCACGAGATCTTCATGACGCCCACCGCCATGCTGGCCGACTACGTGCTGCCGGGCGACGTGTTCACCGAGCGGCCGCACGTGGCCGACACGTGGGGATGGGGCAATCGGCTGACGCTGTCGGAGCAGGCGGTCGAGGCGCCGGCCGAGGCGTCGTCGACGTTCCAGTTCTGGACCGACCTCGGCCGACGGATGGGTTTCGCCGAGCACTTCGCCTGGGACGAACTCGAGCAGGTGCTCGACCACCGACTCGAGCCGTCGGGCCGCACGTTCCGGTCGTTCGCCGACTCGGTGGTGATGGAGCAGGCCCCGCCCCAGTACCGCAAGTACCGCAAGGTGGGCTTCGCCACCCCGTCGGGCAAGGTGGAGCTGGCGTCGTCGATCCTGGCCGACCTCGGCTTCGACCCGCTGCCGTACCACCGCGAGGCACCGGCGCCGAGCGAGGCCTATCCGTACCGGGTGTTCACCGGCGTGCGTGAAGATCCGTTCTTCCAGACCGGCCAGCGCAACATCCCCGTGCTCCGCCGCCGGTCGCCGTCGCCGAAGTTGTTCCTCCACCCCGACGACGCGGCCCGCGACGGGTTGATCGACGGGCAGTGGGCACGGCTCGAAACACCCACCGGCGCCGTGGTGGCGAAGGTGTCGCTGCAGCCGAACATGCTGCGCGGCCATGTGCGCGTGCCGCACGGCTGGTGGTACCCCGAGACCCGTGGCGACCTGGCGCTGGCCGGCGCGTTCGTGTCGAGCGACGCCGTGCTGTGCGCCGACGACGACGAGTTCCTCGACGCCGAGCAGGGCATCCCGCACTTCAAGGGTTTCGCCGGGCGAGTGGTGCCGTGCGATCCGCCCGCCGGCATGGCCACCATCACGTTGGAGGGCTGAGGGCGATGACCAAGCGTTCCGAGTTCGAACACCGCAAGCGCGAACTGCAGGCGGCCACGTTCGCCAAGGTGGCCAACAAGGCGCTGTCGCGCAAGACCACGGGCATCGACAAGGTGGCCAAGCGCGTCATCGCCAAGCAGATGGGCGTGCCGCGGGCAGACCCCGAGCTCGACCACCCCGAGGTGTAGTCGTTGGCCCGGCGTCAGTCGGGTGATCGTCGCAGGGTGACGGGGATCGCGGTCTGCACCACCATGCCGGTGAGGCTGTCGACCTGGTGTTCCGACGTCAGCTGCGACACGTTCGCGTCGAGCCAGCCGTGGGGCATCGACACGCTGTCGGGGTGCACGTCGGCGCTGCAGGCCGCCGTCATCCGCACCGACCCGTATGGGCTCGTCACCGTCACCTCGTCGCCATCGGCGAATCGATTGCGCGTGGCGGTGTCGGGGTGCACCACGGCGACGGGGTCGTCGGATGTGTGGCCCTGCATCGGTGGGTGCTGCGAGTTGAGCCGTCGGAGTTGGCGGCGACTGGTCGCCACCAGACCCGGGGGTGGCACCAGTTGCTGCCAGGTGACGAACTGGTCGACCAGCGGACCGGGTACGAGGTGCCAGCGACCGTTCGGCAGCACGCGGTCGTGCACCCATCCGAACTCGGGCGCGTGCGCGATGTAGCGATCGCGCCGGATCTCGTGGAACGGTGCGGCGGCCCGCTCGGCGAGCACGCCGAGCACGTCGATGTCGGTGGAGTCCGTCGACAGCGGTGGTGGAAGGATCGAGGCGCCGAGCTCGTCGGCCAGTCGTGCGGCGATCCACCACATGCTCTGCGCCTCGCCGAGCGGTGGCACGAAGGCCGGGGTGAACTGTGTGGAGAAGTCGAGGTTGAACTGGTCGTAGAAGTAGGGGAGGTCGTCGCGCTCGAGCTGGCCCTTGGTGGGCAGCACGTGGGTGGCCAGCGCGGTGGTGTCGGTGTCGATCACGTCGAGCACGATCAGCGCGTCGAGTTCGGCCAGCGCCCGCCGGGTGCGTTCGGTGTTGGGGAACGCACTCACCGGGTTGCCGCCGAACACGACCAGCACCCGCAGGTTGCCCGCCTCCACCTCGTCGGCCAGCGCGGCGCACGGGTACTCGTCGCCCCAACCGGCGAGTTCGGGCCGGCTGCGCGGCCCCGGCTGCGGCGCCGGCAGTACCGGGTTCGGCTCGATGTCGGCCTGCACCTGGCGGAGGAACCCCGGATGGAACCACATGCCGCCCGGCCGGTCGTACGACCCGGTGACGACGTGCAGCACCCACACCAACCATTCCGTCACGTTGGCGACCGCCGACATCGTGGTGCCCGTACCGGTCTGCACCGCGACCCGGCCGTGGCGGCGCACGGCGGCCAGCAGATCGGTGAGGTCGTCGGCCGAGCAGCCCGTCACCGCGCTGGCCTGCTCGACGGTCCACTCCTCCAGCAGCGTGCCGAGCGCGGTGAGGTCGTCGGCATCGACGTGCTCGGCCAGGTAGGCGCGATCGCATCCGCCGGCGGCGAGCAGTTCGCGGATGACGAACGCCAGGACGGCGAAGTCGGTGCCCGGTCGGGGCATCAGCGACCGCGTCGCCAGACGGCTCGACTCGGTGATGCGGGTGTCGATCACCCACAACTCGCGCGGCGCCCGGGCGAGCTCACGCAGGCGCACCACGGGGTCGGGGAACCCGTTCAGGTGGCCGTGGCTCACCACGGGGTTCGAGCCCAGGAACACCGAGAGCGTGCAGCGTTGGTCGTCGATCACCGGCACCAGGCCTGGGAAGCCCGACATCAGCAACGACACCAGCGGCTTGCACGGTGTGTCGATGCTGATGGCCGAGTGCTTCGAGCGAGAACCGATGGCGCGCACGAACCGCTCGGCCGCCCACTTACCCGCGCCGTCGAGCGATGCCGCGGTGCCGATGTACACGCCCACCGAGTCGGCGCCGTACCGGTCGATGCTGTCGCGGATCCGAGTCGTCGCATCGGCGAACACGTCGGCCCACGAGGAGTCCTGCCACGTCGAGTCGTGACGCAGCCGAGGGGTGAGGATGCGGTCGGGGTGGTGGTGCCACCGGCCGAGCGCCCGACCCTTGGCGCACGTGTACCCGCGTGAGGCCGGGTGGTCGGGGTCGCCCTGTACCGCCACGACCCGGTCGCCGTCGGTGGTGACCCGGATGCCGCACAGCGCGATGCAGAACCGGCAGAAGCCCCGGGCCTGTTCCGTCATTGCGACGGTGGGCAGCGGAACTGCGTACCCGCCGAGTCTTCGTACAACTTCACCACCGACATCTCGCCCGACTTCGGCCCGTAGGTGTCGAGCGCCCGTTGATGGATCTGCTCGACCAGGCGTGCGACCGGGATGTCGATGCCCGTCGCCTCGCCCAGGCCCAGGCCCAACTGGATGTCCTTGCACACCAGGCCGAGGGTGAAGCCCTCGTCGTAGTCGCCCCGCTCGAACACGCTGTTCACGTCGAACTGCAGGAAGTTCGACTGCGTGGGCGATGCGCACAGCGCCGTCTGCAGCATGCGCAGGTCGAGGCCGAGCCGAGAGGCCATGGCCAGCACCTCCGACGTGCCGGTTGCGTACACGAACCACAGCAGGTTCAGCAGCACCTTCACCGCGTAGCCCGCACCGTTCGGCCCGGCGTAGTAGATCTGGTCGGGCAGTCCACCCAGGGCGCGGAACAGCGGCAGATGCCGGTCGAACGATTCGCGAGTGCCGCCGATGAACATCTGCAGCGATGCCGAGGTCCGCGAATCGCCGATCGGTGCCTTGGCGAGGAACGACACGGGCGCCTCCATCACCGTCACCCCGCGCTGCTCGGCCAGCGCCTGGATCTCGTGGGCGACGTCGACCGACGACGTGCTCATGTCGATGAACGTGCTGCCCGGCCGCATGTGCTTGAGCGCCCCGCCCGCACCGATCATGATCTCGCGCACTTCGCGCGGCCCAGGCAGCACCGTGATCAGCACATCGCTCCGGGCGCCCACCTCGGCCACGCTGTCGGCCCACACCGCGCCGAGTGCCAGTAGGTTCTCGGCCTCGTGGCGCGACAGGCTGTGCACCACCATCGGGTACCCGGCGGCGAGTGCGCTGACAGCCATCGGGTTGCCCAGATTGCCGAGCCCGATGAGCCCGATGGTCGGCATGGAGTTGGCGGTGTTCGACATCGAGGGGAAGGTAGCACCCGTGTCGGAACCGGTCCGGTGGCCCCTTCATGAGGGCGGAGCAACCGCTCTGGCGTTAGCCTGCCCGGCGGAGTTCCGCAGCGTGGCACGGGTTTCGCGCCACGTTTCGGTCCATCCCCGCCGGGTTAGCTCAGTTGGCAGAGCACTTGACTTGTAATCATGAGGTCGTGGGTTCGATTCCCACACCCGGCTCCACTCCCTTCGGCGGATCTTGTTCGAGTTTCGGTTGTAGACGACGGAAAGTCGAACAAGTTCGCTGCGTGGCTGTCGCCAGGATGCACCCGTCAGGCCACGCGAACCAGTTCGCGCACACGGGCCAGCAGCACCTCGAGCGCCGGTTCGTTCAGACCGCCCTGCGGGAAGATCACGTCGGCGTGCCGCTTGCTGGGCTCGATGAACTGCTCGTGGCTCGGCCGCACGGTGGCCAGGTACTGGGCGACGATGCTGTCGACGGTGCGGCCCCGCTCGGCCACGTCGCGCTCGAGCCGGCGGATCAGCCGCAGATCGGCGTCGGTGTCGACGTACACCTTCAGATCGAACCGCTCGCGCAGCTGCTGCTCGTACAGCACGAGGATGCCCTCCACCACCACGATGCGCGCCGGGTGCACCAGGCGCACGTCGCCGCTGCGGGTGTGGTTGGCGTAGTCGTAGATGGGCACGGGTACCGAGGCGCCGGCGCTGAGCGCAGCGAGGTGGTCGTTCAGCAACTGCCAGTCGAACGCGTCGGGGTGGTCGTAGTTCGCCAGCGCCCGCTCGTCGATCGTCTGGTGATCGCGGGCGATGTAGTACGAGTCGAGCTTGATGAGGGCCAGGTGCTCCTCACCGGCCAACTCGGAAAGGCGCTCGCTGACGGTGGTCTTCCCCGAGCAGGTGCCGCCCGCGACCCCGATGAGGAACGGGCGCAGCGGCATCGTGGGAGACGCAGGCGACGACATCGGCGGCACGTTAGCGGGGCGGCGGCCGGCGGGTCGCGGTGGGGGTGCTTGTACGACCGGGTACCGACCGGCAAGGCTGGTAGCGTGACCGCCGACATGGATGCCCCTGAGTTGACCGAGCGCCAGCAGGCGATAATCGAGTTCGAGGCCGAGTGGTGGATGTACGACGACTCCCGCGATGTGGTCATCCGGGCGCGTTTTGCCTGCTCGCCCGAGGAGTACTATCAGGAGCTCAACCAGCTGCTCGACCATCCGGGTGCGCTGTCCCTCGACCCGCTCGTCGTGCGTCGCCTCCGTCGTCAGCGCGAGCGTCGTCGTCGGGCACGTCTCGACGGCCCGGGCAGCGGCCGCACCGGCGAGCAGGAGGCCTGAACCGATGAGCACTGAGCAGCCACCGCGGGGACGCGAAGCAGGCGGATCCGGCAGCGCGCCGGTCGGTTCGGCAGCGGCCATCGTCATCGCCGTCATCGCCGTCGTCGGCGGGTTCCTCATCCTGCGCAACATCCGCAGCGACGACACGGCTGCCAGCGTGCCCGAAACGACTGCGGCCCCGGTCACCACCCAGGCACCGATCATCGAGAGCACCCAGCCACCCGAGACCGTGCCCACCACGCCGCCGCAGGTGTTCGAAGGCGCCACCGTCGTGGTGGCCAACGCCTCGAACGTGAACGGTGCAGCAGGCCGCCTCAGCACAGCGCTCGAGGGCAAGGGCTTCACGATGTCCGACGCCACGAACGCCACGTCGCGGCTCGAGGTCTCCACCATCTACTACAACGCCGGCAACCCCAACGCGTTGGCCGTGGCCACCACGGTGTCGACGCTGATGGGCACCGTCACCGTTGCCGAGGCGCCCACTCCGGTGCCCATCGAGGGCGGCGTGCTGCCCGAGGGTGTCGATGTGCTGGTGCTGCTCGGCTCCGACAAGGCCGACAAGACCCTCGACGCGATGGGCGCCACCCCGGCGGCCACCACCACGGCTCCTGCCACTGCCACCACGGTCGATCCCGCGGCAGCAGCTGCCAGTTCCACCACGGCGCCGGCCTGACCCGGCCGCCTGCGCGGGTCAGCGCACCTGGGCGGCCAACGCGCTGATCAGCGGGCCTGCCCCGTGCTCGATGCACCACAGCGTCTCGCTCATGGCGCGGTCGAGGCCGAACTCCTGCGCCAGCGCGACGTGGGGGATGCGATCGGCGACGGCCGGGTCGGCGTCGCCCACCACGGCACCGATGGGCTTGCCCAGGTCGGCGGCGAGATGCTGCATCCGGCCCACCACCTTGCCCTCGAAGCTCTGCGTGTCGAGGTAGCCCTCGCCGGTGATCACCAGGTCGGCGGCGACGATGCGGTCGTGCAGGTCGAGTTCGTCGGCGACGAGGTCGAAACCGGGCACCAGCCGACCGCCCAGCGC
>JBEICS010000074.1:0-7988 GCA_040383925.1 Acidimicrobiaceae bacterium
GCCACGCACACCTGGCCGCTCGCCCAGAAGATGCTCTGGGCCACGGCGTCGGCCACCACCTCGAGGTCGGGTGCGTGCTCGCCCACCACCTGCGCCGACTTGCCGCCCAGTTCGGTGACCACGGGCGTGAGGGTGGTGGCGGCGACGGCGCTGAGCACCCGGCGTCCGGTGGTGGTGGAGCCGGTGAGGTTCACCTGGTCGATGCCGGGATGGCGCGCGAGGGCGTCGCCGACGATGTCGCCCCGGCCAGGCACCACGCCGAACACGCCGGCGGGGAGACCGGCCTCGTGGGCCAACTCGCCGAGGCGCAGGGCGCTGGCGCTGGCGATCTCGGTGGGCTTCAGCACCACGCAGTTCCCTACCGCCAGGGCGGGCACGGCCTTGGTGAGTGCCACGAAGAAGGGGAAGTTCCACGGGCCGAGCACGCCCACCACACCGCGGGGCACCCGGCGGGCGGGCGCCTCGGTGTCGGCGGTGAGGTCGGGCAGCAGGCTGACGATCGACCGCACGATCGAGGCGGCGAAGGCGGCATCACCCGTGGTGATGCCGATGGGAATCCCCACCTCCGTCGTGTCGAGCACGGCCAGTTCCTCGGCGTGCTCCTCGATCAGGTCGGCGAGGCGCAGCAGGGTGTCGGTGCGCAGTGCCGCATCGCGCGCCCAGCCACCGGTGTCGAACGCCTGCCGCGCTGCGCTGACGGCCAGGTCGATGTCGGCTGGATCGCCGGCGGGGAGCGTCCACAGCAGCTCCTCGGTCGCCGGGTCGATCGAGGCCACCGTGGCGTCGCTGTGCGAATCGACGTGGTGACCACCGATGAATGGACGCATGTCGACCTGGCGCATTTCCGGCCTTCCCTGTCGCGTTGTAGGACGGTGCCCCTTGCGCCGTTCGACCAGAGCGTAGTTTACTTACGCAAAGGCTCCTCCGGGAGCGAGACGAAGGGGGACAGCGATGCGGGGGTTCACGAGACGGTCGGCCATTGCGCTCGCGCTGGTAGCGGCGCTGGGCGTGGCTGCATGCGGTGGCGACGATGACAGTTCGGGCGGCGGTGGCGGTGCCGGCGTCGAGGTCGACAAGATGGTGTGGGCCATCCAGTCGCCCGTCCAGTCGATGGACCCGGCCATCATGGCCGACGTGCCCACCCTGCGCGCCCAGACGGCCGCGTTCGACCGGGTGTTGTCGATCGACAACAACGGTGTGGTGCAACCGTGGATCGCCAGCAAGTTCGACACGAGCGACCCGCTGAAGCTGGTGCTCACGATCCGCGACGATGTGAAGTTCTGGGACGGCACGGCGATGACCGTCGACGACGTCGTCTACTCGATCGCCCGTCACGTGGGGCCCGACAGCACGTCGATGCAGTCGTTCAACTTTGCCGCGGTCACGTCGGTCGAGGCCACCGACGCGTCGACGGTGACGATCACCCTGGCCGCACCCGATCCTGGTCTGCCGGCGAAGCTGTCGGTGTGGGCCCAGGTGCGCCAGCAGAAGTACGACGAGGCCGCCGGTGAGGCGGCCGGCGGGTCGGACAAGCCCGGTATGGGCACCGGCCCCTACAGCATCACCTCGTACTCGTCGGCCGACGGTGTGAAGCTCACCCGCAACGACAGCTACTGGGCGGGCAAGCCGAAGGTGAAGGAGCTCGAGTTCAAGGTGATCGGCGACCCCGACACGGCTCGCCTGGCCCTGAGCAGCGGTGAGATCGACGGGTTCTTCGACGTGCCCCTCATCGCCACGCGCCAGTGGGACGAGCTCGAGAACGGGACGATGTCGTACGTGGCGGGTGCCTACAACGACTTCCTGTCGATGAACGTCACCCGCGCTCCGTTCGATGATGTGAACGCCCGTACCGCCATCGGCCATCTCATCGACCGCGCCGGCCTCCTCGGCCCACTGTTCAACGGCAAGGCCACCGTGGCGCAGAGCGTGGTGCCCGCCATCCAGATGACGGCCACGTTCGGCGACGACGGCGCGAAGAAGATGTACGAGGCCATCGGCGCACTGCCCGAGTTCTCGATCGACAAGGCGAAGGAAGCCCTCGCCAAGTCGGCCACGCCCGACGGCTTCACGCTCGACCTCGCTGTCGACACCAGCCAGCCGTGGATGTCGCCGCTGGCCCAGCACCTGGCCGAGAACGCCAAGCAGGTGGGCATCACCATCAACGTGAAGCAGGTGTCGGCGGCCGACTGGGGTGCCGGCTTGCTCGATCCGGCGGGCAGCCCGCTGCAGCTGGTGGCACTCGGTGCGGCTACACCGTGGGCCGGTGAGCTCCCGCCCGTCATTCTCGGCACCACGGCAGGGTTCCCCCTTGCCGGCTACGGCGACGAGGCCATCGACGGCCTCGTCGGTCAGGTCGCTCAGGCTGCCACCGTCGACCAACTCCGGCAGCCGCTGCAAGACCTGCTGAAGGGCGCCACGGCCGACCTGCCGTATCTGCCGCTGTTCGACGAGCAGGTGGCCACCGCCATCGCGAACAAGTTCGTGTGGGAAGGCGGCTACGCGTACTACGCGCTGTCGCAGGCATGGCCGCTGCAACTCGGTGGAGCCGGGTGACGCTCACTGCGTACGCGTTGCGCCGCATCGCGGCGATCCTCATCATCCTCGCGGTGCTGTCGTTGCTGGTGTTCGGGCTGCTTGCCCTGATGCCGGGTGACCCTGCGCTCACGCTGCTGGGGCCGAAGGCGTCGACGCCCGAGGCCCTGGCAGCGGTGCGCGAGCGGTTCGGCCTGAACGATCCGTTCCTCACCCAGTACGCGCGGTGGGTGGGCAACGCCGTGCGCGGCGACTTCGGTGAGTCGATCTACTCCGGCGATGCGGTCACCACCCTCATCGCCGACCGGGTGGGGGTCACCGCCTGGTTGGCGGTGTATGCCCTGGTGCTCACCGTGCTCGTCGCCGTGCCGCTCGGTCTGGCCGCCGGCACCCGCACGGGCTCGCGCACCGATCGCGCCGCCACCGCCGTCAGTCTCATCACGTTGAGCGCCCCCACGTTCGCCGTGGGGTTTCTGCTCATCTACGTCTTCGCCGTGAAGCTCGACCTGTTCCCGTCGTTCGGTGCCGGTGACGGGTTCTTCGACACCCTGTGGCACATGACGCTGCCGGCCGTCACCCTTGCTGCGGGGCAGACAGCGGTGCTGCTGCGCCAGACGCGGGCCGCGACGATGGATGTGGCCGAACGCGACTTCGTCACCTTCGCCCGGGCCCGCGCCATCAGCTCGGGCCGCATCCGCCAGCGGTACCTGCTGCGCAATGCGTCGCTGCCGGTGCTCACCTCGGCCGGGTTGCTGCTGGCCTACGGCCTCACCGGCGCCGTGCTGGTGGAGAACGTGTTCGCCCTGCAGGGCCTGGGCACGCTGCTGGTGCGGTCGGTCGCGCAGCTCGACCTGCCGGTGGTGCAGGGGTTGGCCATGTTCACCGCGCTGCTCGTGCTGCTCACCAACCTCGTGGTCGACCTCCTCTACTTCGCGCTCGACCCACGGTTGCGGCGTGCGGCGGTGGCGTCGTGACCGCGGCCGTGCAGCCCGCAGCGGTTGCCGATCCGGCGCGCCGGGTGCGCTGGGGGTGGCTGTTCTGGGCTGCCGTCGGGGTGGTGGCGTTGTCCGTGCTGGCTGCGCTGACGGTGCGGTGGATCGCCCCGTACGAGCCGTCGGCACAGAACCTGGTCGACAGCGGGCAGGGGCCGAGTGGTCAGCACTGGCTGGGCACCGACCAGTTGGGCCGCGACATCTTCTCGCGCCTGCTCGCCGGGGCGCGCACCGGCCTGATCGGGCCGTTGGTGGTGGCCATCGGCGCGGGGTTCATCGGCACCGCGCTCGGGTTGTGGACCGGATACGCGGGCGGGGCGGTCGACTCGGTGGTGATGCGCACGATCGATCTGATGTACGCGGTGCCGCCGCTGCTGGTGGCCATCGTGGTGGTGGGGCTGTTCGGCGGCGGCTACTGGCTCGCAGTCGGTGTGCTGATCGTGCTGTCGGCACCGGGCGACGTGCGCATCGTGCGTGCCGCGGTGATGGCCCAGCGCGAACTGCCCTATGTGGCGGCGGCGCGCACCGTGGGGGTGGGCCCGCTGCGCATCGCGGTGCGGCACGTGCTGCCCAACGTGACGCCCACGGTGGTGGCCAACGTGCTGCTGCAGTTCGTGGTGGGCCTGATCGCCCTGTCGGGCCTGGCGTTCCTGGGCCTCGGTGTCGAGGCCGGCTCGCCCGACTGGGGCCTGATGGTGGCCGAGAACCGTGGCATCCTCGACCTCAACCCGTGGGCGGTCATCGGGCCCGCGGTGTGCATCAGCCTGCTCGCCATCGCAGTCACGGTCATCGGCGACCGCGTGTACGAGGTGCTCTCGCAGCGGACGGCAGCGCGATGAACGAACCGCTGCTCAGCGTCGACGATCTCGGCATCGCCGTCGACCACCGCGAGCTGGTGCACCGGGTGTCGCTGCACCTCGCCCGTGGCGAGTCACTGGCGCTGGTGGGCGAGAGCGGGTCGGGCAAGTCGCTGACGGCTCGCGCCCTGGTGTCGCTGCTGCCCAGCGGGCTGCGCGCGACGGGCACGCTGCATGTCGACGGCGCCGAGGTCGACCCGACGGCGCGCTCGGCCGGCCACCGCGGCCGTCAGGTGGCGTTGTTGCTGCAGGACCCGTTCACGATGCTGAACCCGACGATGACGGCGGGCGACCACATCGCCGAGACGCTGACGGCTGCGGGCCGACCGCGGGCCGACGTGCCGGCCGAGGTGACGCGTCGCCTCGCCGAGGTGGGCATCACCGACCCGTCGGTGGCCGGTCGCTACCCGTTCGAACTGTCGGGTGGCATGTCGCAGCGCGTGGCGCTGGCGGCAGCGTTGGCCAACGACCCCGGTGTGCTGGTGGCCGACGAGCCCACCACCGCGCTCGACGCCACCACCCAGCACGATGTGCTCGCCCTGTTGCGCCGCATCCAGGCCGACCGGGGCATGGGCCTGGTGTTGATCACCCACGACCTGCGCGTGGCCTTCTCGGTGTGCGACCGGGTGATGGTGATGTACGCCGGGTCGATCGTCGAGCACGCCCCCGCCGCTGCGCTGCGCGACCAGCCGCTGCACCCGTACACGGTGGGCCTGCTCACCTCGGTGCCGTCGACCGAGCGCTACCAGCAACGACTCGTGGGCATCGACGGGTCGGTGCCCGCCACCCACACCGTGCTCGACCGGTGCGCGTTCGCCGACCGGTGCGCGCACCGCATCGACGCTTGTGTGGCTGCGGCGCCGCCGCTGGTGGAGGTGTCGCCCGGCCGGTTCAGCGCGTGTGTGCGCACCGGCGAGTTGGCAGCTGCGGTGCAGGTGCGCGACAACGCCGGGGTGCGCGCCCCCGCGGCGCCGGGCGAGCCGGTGCTGCAGGTGCGCGACCTGCGCAAGGTGTACCGCTCGGGCGGCAGCACGCACACGGCCCTCGACGGGGTGTCGTTCCAGCTCCGCCGTGGCGAGGCGCTGGGGGTGGTGGGCGAGAGCGGGTCGGGCAAGACCACCATCGCCCGCTGTCTGCTGGGCCTCACCGAGGCCACCGAGGGCGAGATCGAGTTCGCCGGGGTGGGCGTGGTGGGCGGCCGTCGCAGCACGGCGCAACGGCGGGCGGTGGCACGGGTGGTGCAGTGCGTGTTCCAAGACCCGTACAGCACGCTGAACCCGATGCACACCGTCGGTGCCACCCTGGCCGAGGCGCTGGCACACCGCGGTCGGCCGGTGGTGGATCGCGACGCAGAGGTGGCGGCACTGCTGCAGCGCGTGGGTCTGGCGCCCGAACTGGCCGGTCGCCGGCCCGTGGCGTTGAGCGGTGGGCAGCGTCAGCGAGTGGCCATCGCGCGTGCGCTCGCTGTGGAGCCGCAGGTGCTGCTGTGCGACGAGCCCGTGGCGGCGCTCGACGTGTCGGTGCAGGCGCAGGTGCTGGAACTGCTGCGCGAGGTGAACCAGCAGCAGGGCACGAGCCTGCTGTTCATCACCCACGACCTCGGCGTGGTGCGCCAGGTGACCGAGCGGGTGCTGGTGCTGCACCGCGGTGCGGTGGTGGAGGAAGGTGCCACCGATGCCGTGCTCGACCATCCCGCGCACGAGTACACGCAACGGTTGGTGGCCTCGATGCCGCGCGTCGGAGGGGATTGGCTGACATGAGTGCGTTGCCCGAACAGGAAGTGCGGCTGCCGTTGCTGCCCGAACTCGGCCCGACCTGGGTGCGGTCGGTGGGCGGCGATGCTGGTCGGCCGGCGCTCGTACTGCTGCACGGTGGGCCGGGGTACAACTGCGAGTACCTCCGCCGGTTCGAGCAGTTCGCCCACACCGGCCGACGGGTGGTGCGCTACGACCAGATCGGTGGCGGGCGATCGACCGTGACCGACGAGCACTACGTGCCCGGCACGTTCAGCGTCGACGTGTTCCGTCGCGAACTGGCGGCGCTGCGCCGCGAGTTGGGCCTGGCCGAGGTGGTGCTGGTGGGCCAGTCGTGGGGCTGCATGCTGGCGCTCGAGCACGTGCTCGCCGGCGCCGAGGGCGTCAGCGGGCTGGTGCTCATGAGCGGCCTCGCGAGCATCGAGGAGTGGAACGCCGAGACGCTGCGGTTGCGCAGCGAACTGCCCGCCGATGTGCTGGCCGTGCTCGAGGCCGAGGAGGCAGCCGGCCGCGTGGGCAGCCCAGCGTTCAAGCAGGCCTACGCCGTGTGGGAGCGCACCCATGTGCTGCGCATGGACGACCTGCCGCCGTGGGAGGCCGAGGGACTGGCGATGTTCGAGCACGACAGTCGCGTGTACGACCTGCTGACGGGCGGCGCCGAGTTCCCCACCGGCGGCACGATGAACGAGTTGCACGACTGGGACGTGCGGCCGCGGCTGCGCGAGGTGCGCGTGCCCACGCTGTTGCTGTCGGGCCGGTACGACGAGGCTACGCCGGCAGTGATGTCGACCCTGCACCACGGCATCGCCGGCTCCGAGTGGCACGTGCTCGAGGACAGCTCGCACAGCTGCCACACCGAGCAGGAGGCCCTCACGATGCTGCTGGTGGCAGACTTCCTGGCTCGTATCGAGACGAGGACGGTATGACCCGTAAGCGGCGCACACGTGAAGAGACCCGCGAACTGCTGCTCGATGCGGCGGTGCGTGTGGTGCTGGCCCGCTCGAACGGCGACCACGGCGCGTCCACCAACCCGCTGGCGGGGGTGCGCATCACCGACGCGCTCGAGGAGGTGAACCGTGTCCTGCGCGAGCTCGATCCCGATGCGACGGAGATGACCACCGGTGCCGTCTACAACATCTGGCCGAACCAGGAGGACTTCCAGTCGGCCCTGCTCGACCGCACCATGGCTGCGGCAGCGATCCCCCAGATCGCCCGCGTGCAGGCTGAACTCGAACGAGGCCTCGCTGCCGGCTCCGACTGGCGCGAACTGGTGGCGCGGTGCTTCGGCGTCGACTTCGACGTGAGCTTCGACGAGCCGACGATGTTCCTGATGATCGGCGTGTCAGCCCTGGCCGCACCGAACAAGATCGCCTCGACCAACGAGGAGGGCAACCGCAACTACGTGGCCGAAACCGGCCGGATCCTGCGCCGCATCATCCGCCACGGCGGACGGCGCATGGCACCCGGTCGCACCATCGAGGATCTCGTGTGGGCGATCGAGGCCATCGAGGTCGGCTACCTCATCCGTCGTCGCACCAACCCCGAGGTGACCGCTCGCACTGCTCGCGGCCGCACGGTGGTGCAGGAGGCGATCATCGCGCTCGTGGAGCAGTTCACCGTCGGCGCCTCCACCGTGCCCGGCCCCTGACACCTGCGTAACTTTCTGATGTAGCGTTGCCGGCATGGTGCTGAGTGCAAACAACATCGTCGCTGGGCCCGGTGCGTCCGTCGACCTCCTGTTCCGCGAGCCGATCGAGATGCGCGACGGGGTGCACCTCGTCGCCAACGTGTTCCTGCCCAAGCAGCGCACCGGTGGCGTGCCGGCGATCATCGAGTTCACCCCGTACTCGCGC
>JBEICS010000075.1:0-7958 GCA_040383925.1 Acidimicrobiaceae bacterium
CCGCTCGCAGCGACGGTGCTCACCCTCACGTTCGCGCTCGTCGGCGCCGGCGCCGGCCTGCTCATCGGCGCCCTGTTCGACGACCCCGACCGCGTGTCGGCCGTGGGACCGCCCATCGGCATCGTGCTCGGTGCGCTCGGGGGCTGCATGGTGCCGCTCGAGGTCTTTCCGCCAGCGATGGCCAGTGCCGCTCGGGCAGTGCCTCAGTACTGGGCGATGACGGCGTGGCAGCAACTCGTGTTCGACGGCGACGGGCTCGGCGCCATCGCCCTGCCGCTGCTGGTGCTCGCCGGATTCGCCACGGCCTTTTTCGGGCTCGCCACGGTCCGGCTGCAGCGCACGCTGGTGCACGGCTGACCGCCCGGGCCGATCGGCACCGGCACGAGGGCCGTCGGCCACTCGCCGAGCCGGGAGACGCGGGCGATGCTGGTCTCAGCAACACACCGGAGGAGATGCGATGGACATCCATGCACGCGCGGGCGATGAGATCGTGGTCGACAGCAACGAGCTCGGCCACCCACCACGCAAGGGCGAGGTGCTCGAAGTGCTCGGCACCGGCGAGACCCAGCACTACCGGGTGCGCTGGGACGACGGCCACGAGTCGCTGTTCTTCCCCTCCACGAGCGCCCACATCGTCCACCCCGGCGCCCGCCCCACCCTCTGACACCCGAGTCACAGCCACCCACCCGAGTCGAGGGCGCGCACCCGAGTGGCACCGGGCACCCGGGTGCGCGAACAACCCTCGGGTGCGTCAGGCGTCGTGCGTGTGGGCCCGCGACCGGTGCTGGTGCGATGCGTCGGCTGTGGTCTCGATGAGCAGGATCCGCGCGCCGGAACCGGACAATGAGCGGTGCGAATGAGCCCGATCGGACGGATACGACAGGAAGTCACCGGTCTCGAGCACGGTGCACTCGTCATCGAGGCGAACTTCCACTGTGCCAGCCACCACGTACACCGCCTCGAATCCCTCATGCCGCCAGAACTGCTCGAAGTCGGCCGGCAGGCCGTCGAACTCGAGCACGTGGAACGGCGCCGCGCCCGGCAGCACCAGGCGCACCTGCGACTCGGGACCACGGTCGAGCACGGTGACCGACGGGTCGTCGCGGCGCACTACGGCGGGCTCGGCCACGACGCCCGAGCGGTCGCCGAACAACGCCTGCGGCGTGGTGTCGAGGGCGTGGGCGATGCGGTAGATCGAGTCCATCGACGGCTTCGCCCGCCCGTTCTCGATCTGCGACAGGAAGGGCTGCGACAGCTCGCAACGCGCCGCGAGTTCGACCATCGTGAGCTGCTGCTCGCGGCGGCGTTCGCGGACGGTGCGACCGAACTGATGCCAGTCGTCGGGTGGCGACGGTGGGTTCGGCATCGGCTCAGACTACGAGCGGCAGCACTTCTTCTTTGAAGCGCGCCATCTGCTCGACGGCTTTCTTGTACGGGTCGCCGATGAGGTGCGGGAAGATGGTGAGGTGCTCGAGGCCGAGCAGATCCCGAAGCTCCTGCACCTGGGCGGCCACGTCCTGGGGCGTGCCGACCAGCATGGTGCGCTGCTCCATCGACTCCTCGAGCGTGGGGATGAGGCCGGGGGGCACCGGACGACCGTCGGGGCCCATGTACCCGCGGCTCCAGCCGTAGGGACCGAGGAACTTCCAGAACTCGTCGTGCCCGGGGCGCGCCGTGTGCACGGCCTCTTCGTAGCTGTCCTCGATGCGCACCGCCACCACCAGCATGCGCTGCGCGCTGGTGGGCAGGCCGGCGCCGTGGTGCTGTTCGTGGACCTCGCCGTAGCGGTCCCACATGCGCTTGATGAACCGCGGGTGCTGGTTCCAGAACACGGCGCTGTGGTTCACCACGGGCACGTACTCGACGGTGGGCGGACTGGTGACCGCCTGCCAGATCTCGTACGGGAAGACCGGCTGCGGGATGAGGGTGAGGTCCTGCACGGTGGAACCACGGTCGGGGATGCCCGGCACGGGGATCTGGAAGTACTTGCCCGAGAACGAGAAGCGGTCCTTCGACAGCGCCAGCCGCACGATCTCCATGGCCTCCTCGAACCACTCGCGGTTGCGCGTGTCGTCGGCCTGCGCCTCGGGGTTGTCGTGCGAACCCACGGAGATGTGGTCGTTGTTGAGATGCAGCAGTTCGCGCGGCACGGTGCCGCGGCCCACGCCCAACATGCCGCGTCCACCCGACAGGTTGTGCAGGGTGGCGAAGTCCTCGGCGAGGCGCAGCGGGTTCCACTGCGGCACCACGTTGAACATGGCACCGAGGCGCACGTTCTGGGTCTTTGCTGCGATCCAGGTGGAGATGAGCAGGCCGTTGGGGATGACCTCGTAGCCCTCGTACTGGAAGTGGTGCTCGGTGGTCCAGAAACTGTCGTAGCCGAGGCGGTCGGCTTCGATGCCGGCGTCGACGTAGTCGAGCGTCGCCTGCCAGCACTCGGCGTTGCTGTAACGGCGGTCCATCGGGTTGGGGAGTCCGGCGCCGGCGTCGGTCATCTCCACGCCGCCGAACAAGAAGGCACCGAGTTTGATGGGAGGTACGGTGTCGCTCATCGGGGTCTCCTGCCGGGCCTCGTGCGGCACGCCCAGGTGCGGCCCACTCGCCACCGATCACCGTACCGAGTCGATATTGCTGTTGTCAATATTTGCGAGGCGAATCACCGCTGGTCAGCGGTGGTGCCGTAGGTCAGATGGTTGCCTCGTACACTCCGCACATGGCGATCGAGATCGAACCCTCCGGCCAGGCGTGCGGCGCCACCATCCGTGGCGTCGACCTGGCAGGCCCGGTGTCGGATGCGACGATCGGCGAGATCCGGGCCGCCTGGCTCGACCACCTCGTCGTGTCGTTCCCCGACCAGCATCTGTCGAGCGACGAGTTCGAGCGTCTCGCCCTGCGGTTCGGTGTGTTCGGCGACGACCCCTATCTGCGTGGCCTCGCCGATCACCCGCACATCGCCGAGGTGAAGCGCGAGGCCGACGAACAGACGCCGATCTTCGCCGACAACTGGCACTCCGACTGGAGCTTCCTGGCGTCGCCGCCCACCGCCACGCTGCTGTACGGGTTGGTCGTCCCTCCCGTGGGCGGCGACACGCTGTACGCCAACCAGTACCTCGCCTACGAGGCGCTCGACGACGAGATGAAAGCGCGCCTCGACGGGCTGATGGGCGTGCACTCGGCGCGCCGCGGCTATGCGCCGCAGGGCCGCTACGGCAAGGACGACGTCGGCCGGTCGATGGCCATCGTGTACTCCGACACGGCGATGGCCACCCACCTCCACCCGCTGGTCATCACCCATCCCGAGACCGGTCGCAGGGCGCTGTTCCTCTCGCCCGGCTACACCATCGACATCGACGGCATGCCCCACGACGAGGCCCAGGAACTGCTGTTCACGCTGTACGCCCACCAGGGCCGCGACGAGTTCGTCTACCGCCACTCGTGGACCGAGGGCATGCTGACCATGTGGGACAACCGTGCGGTCGTGCACGCGGCCACCGGCGGCTACCAGGGACACCGCCGTCTGCTGCACCGCATCACCATCACCGACCCCGTGGCGAGTGGTCCGGTTGCGAGTGGTACGGCGGCGTTCGACCCGAACGGCCCGTGCCAGTCGTGCGGTGTGCCGCATGCCCGCACCTGGGACGTCGGCGGGGGCCGGGCACGGCTGTGCCCCACCTGCGCGACCCTGAACGGCATCGGCTGCCCCTAGGCGCGCCGGTTCGTGCGCTTGGAACCACGCCCGGCGCGCATGTGAGACTGCACCAGTTCAGGCCGCCGTGCCTGCCACATGTCTCCTCATCAACAGTCGAAAGGTGACTGCCATGTCCGAAGCCTGGATCATCGATGCCTGCCGCACGCCGCGTGGTGTGGGCAAGGTCGGCAAGGGTGCGCTCGCCGACATCCACCCGCAGCAGTTGGGCGCCACCGTGCTGGCCGCCATCCGCGACCGCAACGAGCTGAACACCGCCGATGTCGACGACGTCATCTTCGGCACCAGCATGCAGGTGGGCACCCAGGGCGGCGACCTCGCCCGCATGGCGCTGCTCGACGCCGGGTTCGACGTGAAGGCCAGCGGTGTCACGATCGACCGCTTCTGCGGTTCGGGCATCAGCACCACCAACATGGCGGCGGCGTCCATCATGGCCGGCCTCGAAGACGTGATGATCGCCGGCGGCTGCGAGATGATGTCGCTGCACCCGGCGCTCGGCCAGGCCCAGATGGGCGTGCGCGGCCCGATGATGGACGCCGGCAATGCCCGCCTCCGTGCCCGCCACCCGCAGACCCACCAGGGCGTGGCCGCCGACGCCATCGCCAGCCTCGAGGGCATCTCGCGCCAGGCACTCGACGAACTCGCTGTCGAGTCGCAACGACGGGCCGCCGTGGCCATCGCCGAGGGACGCTTCGACAAGAGCCTCGTGCCGGTCTACAAAGAGGACGGCACGCTGGCGCTCGACCGTGAGGAGTTCCCGCGTCCGGGCACCACGCTCGAGAGCCTCACCAAGTTGGCGCCCTCGTTCGCCGCTATGGCCGACGTGCCGCTCGACGAGCAGGGCACCACGCTGCGCGGCATGGTGCTGGCCCGCTACCCGGGCCTCGAGATCGAGCACGTGCACCACGCCGGCAACAGCTCGGGCGTGGTCGACGGCGCGGCCGCCATCCTGCTGGCCAGCCGCGAGGCCGCCAAGGCCCGCGGCTGGAAGCCCCGGGCTCGCATCGTGGCCATGGCCAACATGGGCGACGACCCCACCCTCATGCTGAACGCTCCGGTGCCGGCTGCGCACAAGGTGTTGGCCAAGGCCGGCCTCACCGTCGACGACATCGACATCTGGGAGATCAACGAGGCCTTCGCTGTTGTGGCCGAGCGGTTCATCCGCCACCTCGAACTCGACCGCGACAAGGTGAACGTGAACGGCGGCGCGATGGCCCTCGGCCACCCGATCGGCGCCACCGGGGCGATGCTCATCGGTACGGCGCTCGACGAACTCGAGCGCACCGACGGCCGCTACGGCCTCATCACCATGTGCGCTGCCGGCGGCATGGCCCCGGCGCTCATCATCGAACGCGTCTGACGCGTCAGCCTGAGCGGCGTACGTCGCCCTCCGCGCGCAGCGCCTGGAGATCGCCGACGAGCACGGCCGAGTGGCCCTCGTTCGCAGCGATGGCCACGGCCCGGCGTACCGCGTCGAGCAGACTCATGTGATCGGACGCGTCACCGGTTGACCGGGGCTGTCGTACGGCCGGTCACTCACCCACGCTCGCACCATCGCCTCGATGTCGACGTCGGGGAGCGCCGGGTGCTCTCGACGGAACCGCTGGCGCAGCATCTCCATGCCGACGTCGTGCATCTCGCACGCCTCGAGCAGGCGCCGACTCTCGGGACTGCTCGCCTGCAACGACATGTGGTCAGTCTACGAAGACAGCTTCCTCGCGGATGCGCGGACACGATCAGGCAGGGGCCCGGTGCGCTGCCGGCGGCATGGCCCCTGCACTCAAGATCGAGCGCGTCTGACGCGTCGGTCCGAGCGACCGAGCTCTCCCCCTCCGCGTTTCTCAGCGGAGAAATCGCGAGCGCCCCGCCGCCCCTCGGTGCATGTCGGCGGTCGTCTGCCTGCCGCAGGTTTCCACGTTGCGTGCCGCCGCACCTTTGATAGCGTCAGATATCAGGAGGTGAAGCGACATGACCGACATCCTCATCCGAGACATCCCCGACGAAGTGATCGCCGCGATCGATGCCCGCGCGAAGCGGGTGGGACTCTCCCGAACCGAGTACTTGCGGCGGACGCTCGAGCGTGAACGCGCCGGCACTGCTGGCCCGGTCGGGCTCGACCACTTCCAACGACTCGCCTCGCTGGCCGCCGATCTCGACGACCCCGACGTGATGTCGAACGCCTGGTCGTGACCGCCTGGCTCATCGACAAGTCAGCACTCGTCCGCCTCACCCAGGCTGTTGATGCCGCCGAGTGGGCGAGCCGGATCGACCGCGGACTCGTGCGGATCTCCACCGTCACCAGACTCGAAGTCGGCTACTCGGCTCGCACGGCCAGTGACCATCGCACGCTGCTCACGGAACCGCCGATGTCGTCGATGCCCGTCGAGTACCTGACACCGAAGATCGAGGGCCGAGCCGTCGAACTGCAACTCGCGCTCGCCGATCGCGGCCTCCACCGGGCACCGTCGATCCCCGACTTACTGATCGCTGCAACTGCCGAACTCGCCGACCTCACCGTGCTCCACCTCGACAAGGACTTCGAGCTCATCGCTGAACTCACCGGCCAACCGGTCGAGCGACTCGAACTGAACTGAGCGGCACACCGCCCGGTCGGCAGCACCACGACCCTGCGTCAGGTGTCGAGGGTCCGGGACCACCGGCGTGCCCATGCGTCGAGTGGCTGCAGAGATTCCCCGAGTTCCCGTCCGAGCGCGGTCAGGTGGTACTCGCCGCCCTCACCTTGGGTGACGAGCGACGCGTCGGTCAGCTCACGGAGCCGTTCGTAGAGCACGCTCGATGACAGGCCCTCGCATGCAGCGAGCAGTGCACGGGCGCCGACCGGCCCTGACCGGAGCTCCCAGAGCACTCGCAGCGTCCAGCGTCGTCCGAGCAGGTCCATCGCGGCCATCAGCGGACGGCCGGTCGTCGATCCTCGGACGGGACGTCCCGGCACGGAACGGGATCGCGAACTCACGGTGATGGCCTCGACAATCGATGGTTGACGTTTCTGATTCCGCAACGCTACCGTCCTTGGAGTGTTTCGCTTTTCGAAACACAGACGGGAGCAGGAACCATGACTCGAATCGAACCCGCACAGCCGCCCTACGACAGCGATGTCGCTGCCCGACTCGAGCGGATGATGCCACCGGGCGTGCCACCGATCGCCCTGTTCCGGACGTTCGTCCGCAACCTGCCGATGGCAGATGCCATGGGCGGTTGGGGCAGCTACGAACTCAGCAAGCGGCTCTCACTCGGCCTTCGCGATCGCGAGATCATCATTGGTCGCACCTGCGCGAGATGCCGATGCGAGTACGAGTGGGGCGTCCACATCGCCTTCTTCGCCGAGCGGGCCGGCTTCACGCGCGACCAGGTCACCTCCATCACCCACGGCCGAGCCACCGACCCCTGCTGGGTCGACGTCCGGGACCGGGTGCTCATCGAAGCGACCGATGCGCTCCACGACGGCGCCGACATCGACGATGCGCTGTGGCAACGACTCCACGGTCACCTCTCCGACGAACAAGCGCTCGACCTGTACCTCCTCGCCGGCTGGTACCACGCGATCAGCTACGCGGCCAACGCAGCACGAGTTCAACTGGAACCCGGTGCTCCCCTGTTCGCCGACTACGAGTGATCGAATCGCCGGCCGCGTCAGCGGTCGTTCACGAACACGATCTTCACATCGGGCTCGGTCATCGCCTCGGCCGCCTCACTGAACCCGATGGTGCGGGTGACGAGTGCGGTCGGGTCGAGCCGGCCGCTGGTGACCAGGTCGAGCACCGGTTCGGCCGTGGCGCGAGCGTGCACGCGGCCGATCTCGTACCGGATGCCCTTCAGGTACATCGCCTGCAGCGGCAACGAAGCCCGCGAGGTGGGCCCTCCCGACACGCTGGTGCAGGTGCCGCACGCCCGGGTCGACCGGAGCGCGAAGTCGCGCCCCCGATCGAGCACACATGCGTCCACGGTCACGGCGAACTGCTCGGTCGCCACCAGCGCCTCGAGTGGCGACTCGACGGCCTCGGCGCCGAGCAGTCGGGCAAGTCGCAGTCGCTCGACATCGTGGTCGACGTACACGACTCGTGGTGCGCCCAGTGCGACGGCGGCAGCCACGGCGTAGAGCCCCACCGCCTGTGCGAGGCCACCGACCACCAGCACCGGCTCGCCCGGCCATTCGGCCATGGGGCCGGCCACACCGCGGTAGCCGTCGGCCACGTTGTCGGGGATGCCGGCGGCGGCTTCGGGGGTCACACCA
>JBEICS010000076.1:0-7926 GCA_040383925.1 Acidimicrobiaceae bacterium
CGGCGGCGTGGTGTTCAACTACGAGCAGTGCTTCGAGTGCGGCACCTGCTACCTGGTGTGCAACCGCGAGGGTGCCATCACCTGGACCTATCCCGACGGCGGCCACGGCGTGGTGTTCCGGCGCACATGAGCATCGTCGCCTGCCTGAAGTGGCTCGCCCAGCCCGACGCTCCCGACGACGAGCGGTTCGCCGGGGTGTCGCCCGCCGACCGCGCCGCGCTCGAGGTGGCCCTCACCCTGGGCGAGCAGCGCGGTGAGTCGGTGGTGGTCATCACCGCCGGCCCGGCCGGAGCCGAGCGGGCGCTGCGCACCGCGGTGGCCTGCGGGGCGGCGCGTGTGGTGCGCATCGACCTGCCTGTCGACGCCGAGTCGCGCGACGTGGCCGACGCGCTGGCCGACGAGATCGAACGCCTCGACCCGAACGGCACCTCCATCGTGCTGTGCGGCGACTACTCGCTCGACCGCGGTACCGGGTCGGTGCCCGCCTACCTGGCGCACCGACTGGACGCCGCCCAGGCACTTGGTCTGGTAGCGGTGCACACGGGACCGGGCACGACGGGGCCGGGCATGATCCGGGCCACTCGCCGCCTCGACGGCGGCCGGCGCGAGGTGCTCGACGTGCCCTCGCCGTGTGTGCTGTCGGTGGAGGGTTCGGTGGCCACCCTGCGGCGCGCCGGGCTGCGCCAACTGCTCGACGCGCAATCGGCCACGGTGCAGGTGGTGCCCGCTGCGCCGGGCCGCCACGCGGTGGCGTCGGTCGTCACCCCCTACCGACCGCGGGCTCGGGCCCTCGCTGCCCCGGCTGGCGAGCAGGCGCTCGACCGACTGCGCGTGCTCACCGATGCAGCGGGCGGCTCGACACGAGGCGAGACGGTCGTGCTCGCCCCACGTGAGGCGGCCGCCCGCATCGTGCAGGCGCTGCGCGACTGGGGCTACCTCGACCACCCGGGTCGGGCCTGACCGCGCTCCGGAGCGCTGTCATCGGGCGCACCGGCCGGAGCCGATCCGTCACCACTATCGTTGCCGCATGACCCGTGTCGACGAGGTGAGCGAGGCGCTGTTGCGTGCCGCCGGCGACGTGCTCGCTGCCGAGGGCCCCGCTGCGCTCACGGTGCGACGCATCGCGCATGAGGCGGGGATCAGCACGATCAACGTCTACTCCCGCTTCGGCGGCAAGGACGGCCTGCTCGAACAGCTCTACCTCGAGGGCTTCCACCGACTCGCCGATGCGATGAACGCCGAGCCCACCACCGCCGACCCGCTCGACGACCTGCTGCGCTGCGGCCTCGCCTACCGCCGCTTCGCGCTCGAGCACACCACCTTGTACCGGGTGATGTTCGACCGTGCTCTGCCCGAGTTCCAGCCCGACGACGACACCCTCATCGCAGCCACCGAGACACTCGAACTGTTGGCGGCACGAGTGGAGCGGGTGGTCGAAGCCGGCGAGTTCGCACCTGTCGAACCACTGCACACCGCCGCCACCATCTGGGCGGCCTGCCACGGTGCGATGAGCCTCGAGCTGAAGGCGGTGGGCCCACCGCAGGTCGACTGGGAGCGGGTGTACCAACAGATGATGGTGATGGTGGCCCGCGGCCTCAGCAGCGGACGTCGCGATGACGAGTGACCAACTCGGCGAACTCACCTGGCCCGACCTGCACCACCGGTCGCGCCGGCCACTGCTGGCCGTACCGGTCGGGTCGTGTGAGCAGCACGGGCCACACCTCCCGCTCGACACCGACACGCGCATCGCCGTGGCGCTCGCCAATGGGCTGGTGCAGTCGTTCGATCCCGGTGAGGTGGTGGTGACACCTCCCATCGGTATCTCGGCCAGCGGCGAGCACGCCGGGTTCGCCGGCACGCTGTCGTTCGGCACCGAGGTGGTCGAGCGGATGCTCATCGAACTCGTCCGCTCGGCCGATTGGAGCGCTGGGGTGGTGCTGGTGAACGGCCACGGCGGCAACGCCGAGCCGGTGCGTCGAGCCGTGTCGATCCTCACCGCCGAACAGCGCCGGGTGCTGGCCTGGTGGCCGCACATCTCGGGCGGCGACGCGCACGCAGGCCATGCCGAGACGTCGATGATGCTGGCGCTGGCACCACACCTGGTGCGCCGCGACCGCGCCGAACAGGGTCGGCTGGAACCGATCGCCGATCTCATCGCCGACATCCGGCTGGGCGGCATCCGCGCCGTCAGCCCCAACGGTGTGCTCGGCGACCCGGACGGAGCGACGGCATCGCACGGGCGCTCGCTGCTCACCCGGTTGACGATCGACCTCGTCGCTGCCGTCGACGACTGGTGGACCTGAACCCGTCGTGAACCCGCGGCGCTTCCGACTCGACGCCAGCGCGCGTCGCCCCGACAGCGGCCGGATGCTCATTGCCGGGTCGCCGCTGCGTGTCTTCACGCTGGGCGCCGGCGGGGTGCGGGTGGTGGAAGCGATCGAACGCGGCGACACGCCACCGGCGGGGCACGAACCACTCACCGACCGCCTGCTCGATGCCGGCGCCATCCATCCGGTCGTCGATCTCGAGCCGGTCGACCCGGCACTGCTGACCGTGGTGACACCCACGCTCGACACCGTGCCGCACCACCGTCCGGGCCGCTGCCGCACCATCGTGGTCGATGATGCCAGCGCAGTACCGGTGCAGGTGGAGGGCGCCCAGGTCGTGCGCCTCGCCCACAACGGCGGTCCGGGCGCGGCCCGGAACGCCGGCCTCGCCGAGGTGACCACCCCGTACGTCGCCTTTGTCGATGCCGACGTCGACATCGACGAGGACGACCTGCTCGCCCTGGCCGCCCATCTCGACGATCCACGCGTCGCCCTGGCGGCACCGCGTGTGCTCGGCCGCACGAGCGGCACAGGAGTGCTGGCGAGCTACGAGCGCATGCGGTCGCCGCTCGACCTCGGCCCCGAATCGGCTCGCGTGGCGCCCACCACCCGCGTCGCCTACGTTCCCGCCGCCGTACAGGTGTGCCGCACCGAGGCGCTGCGGGCCGTCGGCGGATTCGACACGGCGTTGCGCTTCGGCGAGGACGTCGACCTGGTGTGGCGGTTGCACGAGGCAGGGTGGCGGTGCCGCTACGAACCCGCGGTGCAGGCACGGCACGACACCCGTCGGTCGCTCGGCGCCTGGCTCGCCCAGCGCTACCGCTATGGCACCTCGGCCGCTCCGCTGGCCGCCCGACACCCGGGTGCACTCGCCCCGGTGCGGATGAGTGGCTGGAGCGCTGCGGCCTGGATTCCCGCGCTGTGCGGCCTGCCCGTGGTGGGCGCCCTCGTCGCCGCTGGCACCACGGTGGCCCTGGTGCGCAAACTCCGCTCGGTGCCGGCGAGCGAGTGCGTGCGGCTGGCCGGACTGGGGCACCTCTACGCGGGTCGGTTGCTGGCGGGCACGCTCACTCGCGCCTGGTGGCCGCTGGCCGCCGTGGCCGCCCTCTGCTCGCGCCGCGCCCGCCGCACGGTGCTGCTCGCGGCAGCCGTCACCGTGGCCACGTCGTGGCGCGACGACCGACGCTCCGACCGGGACAGCAACCGGGCCAGCAACCGGGATGACGGTGCGTCGGCACCGCTCGACCCGGTGCGCTACGCCGCGCTGCGACTGACCGACGACGCTGCCTATGGCGCCGGCGTGTGGGCCGGCTCGCTCACCGCCCGCCGACTCGACGCGCTGCTGCCGTCGTTCGAGGCCTGGCCGCCGCGCTGAACCGCCCGGGCCAGATCTCCGTCAGGCCGAGGCGCCGACCTTGGCCTCGAGGTGGGCGCGCAGGTCGTTGCACGACTCGCACACCGACGGGGGGATGATGCCCCAGCGCATCAGGTAGCCGAACATGATGCAGCCGAGGCACACCCCGGCGAAGGCCTCGAGCGATGCCGCCACCACCAGGCCGGCGATCAGCACCACCGACACCACCGGTGCACCGAGCGCCCAGGCCAGCAGCGCGCCGCCGCTGAACACCAGACCGATGCCCTGGGCAAAGCGCTTCGGCGGGCCGGGCACGAAGCGGTGCTCGCGGCGCAGCCGTGGTGTGACGACCTCGGTGACCAGACGGCCGAGCGGGCTGAAGCGCGGCCCGGCCAGCACCCGGGCGAGGAACCCGAAGGCCAACGGGACGAGCAGCCACCACTGGCGGAACACCAGGAACGTGACCCCCATCAGCACCACGCCGAAGGCGACGAGGCGGGCAGAGGTCTCGTTGACCGGGTTGGGGAAGGTGAGATGACGGCGCAGACCCATACCGGGAGGATACGGGGGTAATCCCGATCAAACAAGTCGACTTTCGGACCTCCCGGCAGCGACGCGGTGGGGCACGAACGGTGCGAGTACGGTGATCACCCGATGACCCTGCGCTTGACCGTCGCCCACGAGGCATGGCGCGCCCATCTCGCTGCCGTCCGCGCTGATGTGCACGACCTGGTGCCGGTGGTGAAGGGCAACGGCTACGGCCTCGGCCGCAGTCTGCTCGCCGACACGGCCAGTACGTTCGCAGCCGCCATCGCCGTGGGCACCGTCCACGAACTGCACGACGTGGGCGCGGCGCGCTTCGACGAGGTGCTCGTGCTCACCCCGGCGCTGCACCGGCCCGCCGGCCTGCCCGGCAACGCCGTGCCCACCGTCGGCAACCGGGCGCACGTCGACGCCCTGGTCGCGGCCGGATGGCGGGGCCCGGTGAACGTGAAGGTCGCCTCGGCGATGCACCGCTACGGGGTGGAACCGGGCGAACTCGCCGCATTCGTCGACCTCGTCCACCACGCCGGCTTCGAACCACGCCGCGCCCTGTTCCATCCCCCGCTCGTCACCGCGCAGCACACGGCCGACGACATCGTCGCCGCCATCGAGGTGTGGTTGGCACACCTCGACCCGATGCTCACGGTGTCGACGAGCCACCTCGACCCCGCCACGTTCACCCGCCTCACAGCCGCACACCCCGGCCGTCGCTTCGAACTGCGTCTCGGCACCGCCCTGTGGCACGGCGACAAGTCGATGCTGCACCTCGACGCCGATGTGCTCGACACCCACCCGGTGGCGGCCGGCACCCCGGCCGGCTACCGCTGCGACCCAGTGCCCTCCGACGGCACGCTGGTGATGATCGGCGCCGGCTCGGCCCACGGGGTGGCGCCCCTGGCCGACGGCCGCAGCCCGTTCCACTTCGCCCGCCGGCGACTGAGCCTGCACGAGGCGCCGCACATGCACACGTCGATGGCCTTCGTCGCCGCCGGCGAACCGTGCCCCGCCGTGGGCGACCGGGTGGATGTGCAGCGCCCACTCATCACCACAGCCGTCGACGAGGTGGTGTGGGCATGATCATGGCGCCGCCACCCGGTACCACCCTGCACCCGCGCACCGCCAGGGCCAGGCTGGTCGGTCCCGATGTCACCCGCGCCATCGCCCTCATCGGTGTGGTGCTGATGAACTACCACGGCTACCTGAACGGGGCTTCTGCATTCACGAACGATGGCTCACCGTTCGTGATGCGCCTGTTCGACCCGTGGACCGGCGCGCTGTCGACCCGCTTCGCCGCCACCTTCGTCCTCGTCGCCGGGATCGGTGTCACGCTGCTCACCAATCGCAGCCGTCTCGGTGGCGACCGCGCCGCCATCAGTGCCGACCGGTGGCGCCTTGCCCGCCGCGGCCTGCTGCTCTACAGCGTGGGCGTGGCCGTCGACTGGATCTGGCCCGGGTCGATCCTGCCGTACTACGGGGTGTTGTTCATGCTCGCCGCGCTGCTGTTCGCCCTGCGCACCCGGTGGGTGGCGGCCGTGGGTGCCGTTGCCGTGCTGGGCGCGGCGGCGGTGCAGTGGTGGGGAACGGCGCGCGCCCGCGATGGCAGGTACCCCGACTGGTTGTTCGCCCCGAACACCTTCGTCATCCGAAGCCCACGCGGTCTGCTGTTCGATGCCTTCGTCAACGGCACCCATCCGGTGCTGCCGTGGTTGGGGTTCCTGTGCGCAGGCATCGTGCTCGGGCGAGCGATCCCTCACGTGCCGTATCGCCGCCTCGGCCTCGCGGCAGCCGCGCTGACCGCAACGACGTACGCCATCGCCCACTGGGTCACCCCGGGCGAACCCGACAGCCCGTTGCGCATCGCCGTGCTGTCGACCCACCCGTATGACCGGGCCGTGCTCTACAGCCTGGGCACACTCGGCTCGTCGGTCGCCGCCTTCTGCCTCATCTCGTTGCTCGCCGAGCGGTTCATCGGGTCGATCCCGGTACGGGTGCTGCAACTCGCCGGCCAGACATCGTTGACCCTGTACCTGGGCCACATCGTCTACTACACCGTCGTCGCCGGGAAGCTCGAGTGGGTGCGCCCGACGGGCCTCGACACCGCGCTGCTGTTCGCCTTCTCGTACTGGGTGCTCGCCATCGCGGCTGCGGCGTTGTGGCAGCGCCGCTTCGGCATCGGCCCCGCCGAGTGGGTGTACCGCCGCTTCGGCGGCTGACCCCCCGGATCACCCGGGCAACAGGTCAGCCGGTCAGCCGGGCGACCGCTCAGATCGAGCGGCCCTGGCCCTGCCAGTACGGGGCGCGCAGTTGACGCTTCAGCAGCTTGCCGGCCTCACTGCGCGGCATCGTGTCGACCACGTCGAAGCTACGCGGCACCTTGTAGCCGGCCAGCTTCTCGCGGGCGAGCGTCGTGATCGAGGCCTCCACCTCGGGACCCCACGCCATGCCCTCGGCCAACTGCACCGCCGCCTTCACCTGTTCGCCGAACTCCTCATCGGGTACGCCGAACACGGCGACGTCGACCACCGCCGGGTGCCCACCGAGCACTCCTTCGATCTCGGCCGGGTAGATGTTCACCCCACCGGAGATGATCATGTCGATCTTGCGGTCGCTCAGGAACAGGTAGCCCTCGTCGTCGACGTAGCCCACGTCGCCGAGCGTGAACATGCCCGGTTCGCGGTGCGCCTCGGCGGTCTTGGCCGGGTCGCCGAGATACTCGAAGTCGGTGCCCATCGCATTGCGCACGTGGATGACGCCCTGTGCGTGGCCATCGTCGGTGGTTGCGGGCAGTTCCTCGTCGGCCACGATGCGCACGACCATGTTCGCCATCGGCTTGCCGACCGAACCCGGCCGGGCCATCCACTCGTCGGCCGAGATCATCGACACCACACCGCCTTCGGTGGCGCCGTAGTACTCGGTCACCTTCGGGCCCCACCACTCGATCATCTCGCGCTTCACCGCGGGCGAGCACGGGGCCGCGCCGTGCAGCACCAGTTGCAGCGACTCACCGCTGAACGCCGTCTTGCGGGCGTCGTCGACGCGCAGCAGGCGCACGAACTGGGTGGGCACGAGGTGCACGTTGGTGATGGCGTGCCGGTCGATGAGCTCGAGTGTCTGCTCGGGCACGAAGCGGCGCTGCATCACGATCGACGACCCGCCGATGAGCGGGAAGAAGGTGAACGCCCACTGCGCCGAGTGGTAGTGCGGCCCGCACAGCAGCGTGCGCCCGTGCGGCGGGAAGCCGATGTTCACCATGCCAGCGGCCATCAGTTGGTACACCTCGGGCGGCACCCCACCGGTGAACGCGGTGTTGCGCACGCCCTTGGGTCGGCCCGTGGTGCCCGAGGTGTAGAACATCACCCCACCCATGGTCTGCTCGGCCGGTTCGTCGGCGCTCGCTGCGGCCAGGGCTGCCTCGTAGTCGGGGCCGAACGACAGCACCGGCACCTGCACCCCGGTGGCGTTGGTCGCGTACTCGGGATCGACCACCAACAGCACGGCGCCGGAGTTCTCGACGACGTACTCCACCTCGTCGGCCGCGAAGTGCCAGTTGACCGGCACCACCTGGATGCCCGAGTGCGCCACCGCCATCAGCACCTCGAACACCTCGCGCCGGTTGCCCGACAGCAGCGCGATGCGCTCGCCTGGCTGCACACCGGCGGCGCGCAGATGGTGCACCAGTCGGTTCACCCGCTCGTCGAGTTC
>JBEICS010000077.1:0-7914 GCA_040383925.1 Acidimicrobiaceae bacterium
AGCGAGGCGAGTAGGCGGACGCCGTCGATCTCGGCCTGGGCGACGAGCTGGGTGTCGACGGCACCGGCGGCACGGTCGATGACACGGCGCAGCGCGGTGCCGGTGGGCGGCAGCAGCAGTGGCGTATGGGCCAGTGCCGGTAGACGAATGGTGTCGTGCGCCGCCAGAGGGTGCCGTGTGTGCACGAGCAGGACGAGGTCTTCGGCGAACAACGGGGTGACCGTGACATCGGTGTCGTCGATGGGGAGGTGCACGACTGCTGCATCGAGCAGGCCCGATGCGACGCGGGGGACGAGGGCCGTGGTGTTGCCCTCGTGGATGGTGACGTGCACGCCGGGGTGGGTGCGCTCGACCTGGGTGAGCAGCTGGGGGAGCAGCCAGCGAGCGGTGGTGCCGATGGACCCCAGGCGGGTCTCGCCCGTTACCTCGTCGCCGCGGGAGGCCATGTCGGCGGCGATGTCCTCGAGTTCGTGCATCACGCGACGTGCCCGCTCGACCACCATCAGTCCCTCGTCGGTGAGTCCACCGCGCTGACGGTCGACCAGGACGACACCGAGCTCTTTCTCGAGCCGGGCGATGTGGCCGCTCACGTTCGACTGCACTGTGTACAGGGCTCGAGCTGCGGCAGAGAACGAACCGTGGTCGGCGATCGCTACGAGAGCAGTGAGCTGGCGAAGATCCATCTCGAAAAAAGATACCAACTATCCACGATTACAACTTGAAAGATCACTCGTTCACGTGCATACTTTCACATGTCGATCGCAGCGAGTCGTCCCCCAACGACTTGCTCGACAGAACCCCGCAGATGGTTCCCCCAAACCGTCGGGTTCAGGTTGAGAGACCCCGCTTCCCCCAAGGCGGGGTCTTTCCCGTTTTCCAGCTTCGTCGCACCGCCTAGTCTGACGACGCATGTCCGCTGAACCGCTCCGGGGCGCAGCCTTCTTCGATCTCGACCGCACGCTGCTCGCCGGTGCGTCGGGCGAGGTGTTCTCGCAGGCCATGAAGGCCGCCGGTCTCGTCAGCCGGTCGATTCCCGGCGAGACATTGCTGTTCAAGTTGTTCAACACCATCGGCGAGACCGTCCCCTCGATGGCCATCGCCAGGCAGGCCGCCGTGCTGGCCCGGGGCAAACAGCGCGCTGCGGTCGAACGGGCGGCCGCTGAGGCGGCGGCCACGCTGCGCGCCATGGTGCAGCCGCTGGCCGAACCGCTGTTCGCCGAACACCGTGCTGCGGGCCGTCCGGTGGTGATGGCCACCACCACGCCGTACGACATGGTGAAGCCGCTCGCCGATCTGCTCGGTCTCGACGACGTGGTGGCCACCCGCTACGGCGTGAACGCCGACGGCACCTACGACGGCACCATCGTCGGCCCGTTCGTGTGGAGCGCCGGCAAGTTGGCGGCCGTCACCGAGTGGGCCGAGACCCACGGGGTGTCGCTGGCCGAGAGCTACGCCTACAGCGACAGCGTGTACGACACCCCGCTGCTCGCTGCGGTGGGGAACCCGTTCGTGGTGAACCCCGATCCGCGTATGGCGGTGATGGCGGCGGCGCGTCGCTGGCCCGTCCTCGATCTGTCGGCCGCGGCCGACACCGGCAGTGGAGGCTCCGCTGTGGCCAAGATCCCCGTCGTCAACCTCGAGTTGCAGCGAGTGGCGCTCGCCATGACCCACCCGATGCTGTTCCCGTACGCCCGCTTCGACATCAGCGGCGTCGAGCACATCCCGGCCACGGGCCCGGTCATCATCGTCGGCAACCATCGCAGTTACTTCGACGTCGCAGCACTGGCCGTCACCATCGCTCGCACCGGGCGTACCGTGCGGTTCCTCGGCAAGAAAGAGGTGTTCGACGCGCCGGTCATCGGTCAGGTCGCGGCGGCCATGGGTGGCATCCGCGTCGACCGCGGCACTGGCTCCGACGAACCGCTGCAGGCTGCCGCCGATGCGCTGGCCGCTGGCGACATGGTGGCGCTGATGCCGCAGGGCACCATCCCGCGCGGCAAGGCGTTCTTCGAACCGAAGTTGAAAGGTCGCTGGGGCGCTGCCCGTCTGGCCGCGCTCACCGGCGCCACCGTCGTGCCCGTGGGGCTGTGGGGCACCGAGAGGGTGTGGCCCCGTTCGGCTCGGGTCCCGAACGTGTTGAACGTGCTCGACCCGCCGCTCGTCACGGTGCGGGTGGGTGCCCCCGTGAAGCTGAAGCACGACGACCCCGACGTCGACACGAAGAAGCTCATGAAGGCGATCATGGAGCTGCTGCCACCCGAGAGCCGCGAGAAGCGCAAGCCCACACCGGAGGAGATTGCGGCTGCTATGCCCCCGGGCAGTGCCGCGGCCAAGGCGACTCCCGAGAGCAAGCGGCGACCGGGCACCGACTGACTGCCAGCCGGCCAGACCCCAGCCGGCCGGATCTCAGCTGCCGGTGCGCTTCGGCGGGCGAGGGATGAACGGCGAGGTGCGGGCGACGTACTCGTCGTAGCCGGCGCGGCGCTTCACGAGCGACTTCTCGAGCAGCGTCACGCCCGACACCCGCCGCAGCAGCACGGTCATCACCACAGCGCCGATGATGCCCCAGGCGCCCGTGCCGGTCTCGGCGGCCACGAGGGCGATACCCCACCACACGCAGGCGTCGCCGAAGTAGTTGGGGTGGCGGGTGTAGCGCCACAGGCCACGGTCCATCACCACGCCGGTGCTGGCCGGGTCGGCCTTGAAGCGGGCGAGTTGGGCGTCGCCCACGACCTCGAAGAACAGCCCCAGCGCCCACACGGCCAGGCCGATCCAGGTGAGCACGCCGAGGTCGGGCGTGCTGTCGGCCTGTCCCAACTGCACCGGCAGCGACACGATCCACATCAGTACGCCCTGCAGGCCGAACACGGTGCCCAGGCTGATCAGCCAGAACCGTGGTCCCCAGCGCTTGCGCATCGCGCGGTAGCGGAAGTCCTCGCCCTTGCCATGGTTGCGCCAGGCGAGGTAGAGGCACAGGCGCAGGCCCCAGATGGTGGTCATCAGCGTGAGCACCCACTGGCGGGCGTCGAGTCCGTCGGTGGTGAGGTTCACGCCCCAGGCCACCAGCACGAAGCCGAGACCCCACACGATGTCGACGATCGAGGCGTTCTTCACGGCCACGCTGATGGCCCAGGTGCTCACCATGAGCACCACGATCACGATGGCGGCGGTTGACATCGCCGTGGCGGCGTCGGTCATCGGGTCACTCCTGGGTGTGTGCGGTTGAGCGGGTGGGTTCGACCAGGTGCAGCAGGTCGTCGACGGCGTCGTCGAGGGTGAGCCAGTGTTGATCGATCCAGGCGGTGAATGCATCACCGGAGGGCACATCGGCGCGGGGGATGCGCCGGGCGGTGAACACCACCGGCAGCGGCTTGCGGGCGAGGTGGCGCAGGATGCCGCCGAACGTGTCGAGCCCGTCGAAGCCGATGTGCCAGGCCAGCACGACATCGGCCTCGGGGCAGCCAGCCAGCAGCGCCGACGCCCCGGCCGGTCGTGGCGGGATGAGATGGCGCAGGCCCGCCAGTCGCGTGGCGCGCTCGGGGTCGCGTTCGCCGATCTTCTGCAGCGCCCGCGAGCGCTTCGCGTTCGAGGCGCGGGTGCCCTCGGGGAAGATGATTGCTACATCGTCCGGGCCCATGCCGCGGCTGAGCGCGGTGAGCGCATCGAGTTCGGCCGTCGAGTCGGTGGCCTCGCGGTCGAGGAAGTGGTTCGGCAGGCGGTTGCCCACCACGTCGAGGCACGGGTCGGCGAGGAGTTCGCGCTTGAGGACGTAGCGCGGGGTGGCGTGGGCCAGATGGGTGATCACCCAGGCGCTCACCAGCGAGTCGGCGAGGCTGGCGTGGCGGCACAGCAGCACGGTGGGGCCGGGTGTGAACGCCTCCACGCCGTGCGTCTCGACGCGGATGCCGGTGGTGACTCGCAGCCACGCCATCAGGTTGGCGGCCCACCACCGTTGCAGGGCGTAGTGGCGGGCCGTGTCGGTGCTGCGCCCGGCGACCCACATCGCTGCTGCCGCGGCGACGCCGGCGGTCTCGAGCCATGCCCAGCCGAGGGCGAACCCGAGCAGCCTTGCGATGGGGAGACGCCACCGGCCGCGAATCGCATCGACGAGCACTGCGAGGGGCAGCCAGAGGGGGAGGAGTACCACGAGCAGCACCGCGGCAACGAGCAGAGCGGGAATGCTGATCAGGCGCCGCGTCACCGAGTGCACGTCGGTGACATTACGTCATTTCGGCCACGGTGCGTGGTGGCCGACCACGCAACCCTGGGGTTCCTCACAGCTGAGTGAGGACCTGCTCGCCGGCGAGTTCGATGGCGGGGAACAACTCGTCGTCGGGAATGCCACCCATGTCGAACATGAGGATGTGCGTGTCGAGGTGGAGCGCCTCGCGGGCCTCGCCCATGCGGTCGACCACCTCGGCGGGCGATCCGCAGAGGGCGATGGTGCTGTTCATCGTGTCGAAGTCGTGCAGCGGGAACCGGCCCACCGTGGCGCCGGCGCGGGCAGCGCTGGCCTGCTGCCAGCGGATGACCGACTCGAGGTAGTGCAGGTAGCGCGGCGCCCAGCGCCGCTTGGCATCGGCGCTGTCGCTGGCCACGAAGGCATGGCTGCAGCAGCCGATGCGGCGCTGGGCCGGGTCGTGGCCGTAGGCCTCCCACAGTTCGATGTAGCGGTCGACGACGGGACGGAACATCGGCCAGGTGCCGAACACGGTGGGCAGCATCAGCCAGCAGCCCAGTCGGGCGGCGAGGTCGATCGATTCGGGCGACAGGCCGGCGCCGATCCAGATGGGCGGCCGCGGCTGTTGGGTGGGCCGGGGGTGCACGGTTGCGTCGTGCAGTGGGGCGCGGAACTGGCCCGACCACGTGACCGACTCCTCGGTCCAGAGCCGGTGGATCAGTTCGACGTGCTCGGCGAAACGCGCCTTGGCGCTGTGTTCGTCGTGCCCGAAGCCGGTGTACACGTCGGGGAAGAGGGTGCCGCGACCGAAGCACGGTTCGACGCGGCCGTTGCTCAGCGCATCGACGGTGGCGTAGTCCTCGGCCACGCGCACCGGGTCGAGGTTGGCGGCCAGGGCCACACCGTTCGACAGGCGGATGGTGGAGGTGCGTGCGGCGATGGCACCGAGCACGACGGTGGGCGCCGACATGATGTACTCGCTGAAGTGGTGCTCGCCGAGGTGCACCGACTCGAAGCCGCAGGCCTCGGCGACGACCGCTTCGTCGACGATCTGGCGGTGGCGCTGGGCGGGGGTGGCGCGCCGGCCGGTCAGCGGATCGGTGCAGAGATCGCCGAGGGTGAGCAGGCCGACGTGCATGGCTGGAACCTACTGGGGCGTGACAGATGTGCTGTGACCGGATTGTCTACCGACCGGTAGGTAGAGTGTGCACATGACCAGTGTCGCGAGCCTGATGGACGAGCTCACCCCGGTGGCCGAGCGCCTCACGGAACGGCACTACGAGACGTGCAAACCCTGGTACCCGCACGAACACGTCCCGTGGAGCCTCGGGCGCGATTTCGCCCCCGGCGAGGCCTGGGACGCTGCTGAGGTGCCCCTGCCCGATCCGGTCCGCAGCGCGCTGTTCGTGAACCTGCTCACCGAGGACAACCTCCCGTACTACTTCCAGACCATCGATGCCACCTTTGGCAACGCTGGGGTGTGGCGCGAGTGGTCGCACCGCTGGACCGCCGAAGAGGCACGGCACTCGATTGCCTTGCGCGACTTCATGACCGTCACCCGGGCGCTCGACCCGCGTGAGCTCGAAGACGGGCGGATGGCGCAGATGTCGAGCGGTCAGGTGCCCCAGCCCGCCACACCGGTCGATGCGTTCGTCTACGTCGCCCTGCAGGAACTGGCAACCCGGATCGCTCACCGCAACACCGGCAAGGCGCTCACCGATTCGCTCGGCGAGCACCCGGTGGCCCAGGCCGGCTACGACGTGCTCAGCCGGGTGGCGGCCGACGAGAACTTCCACTTCCTCTTCTACCGCGACCTCACGTCGGCGGCACTCGAGATCGCCCCGTCCATCGTGCTGCCGGCCATCGAGCGTCAGGTGCGCGAGTTCGAGATGCCCGGCACCGGTATCCCGGGGTTCAAGCAGCATGCTGAGGCCATCGCCCGTGGTGGGCTGTACAACCTGCAGCAGCATCACGACCAGATCCTGCAGCCCGTTGTGGTGAAGTGGTGGAAGATCGAGTCGCTGCAGGGCCTCACCAGCGAGGCCGAAGTGGCGCGAGATGCGGTGCTCGACCGGGTGCAGCGCATCGGCAAGGCGGCCCGCCGTCTGGCCGAGCGGGCGCGTGAGGCTGCCGAGCGAGCGAAGACCGTCCTCGCCGAGCGCCGGCCTGGCTCCCTCGGTTCCTGAGTCGCGGCTGCGCCCGGCGATCAGTCGCCGGTGACGCCGTCGATCGCTTCGCGGATGAGATCGGCGTGGCCACAGTGCCGCGCGTACTCCTCGATCATGTGGACGAGGATCCAGCGCAACGACACGTCGCCCCGGCGGCTGGCTCGGAACGCGGCGACCGTGTCGAGTGACGGAGCGGCGTTCACGATCTCGCGTGCCCGGTCGACCTCGGCGTGCCAGTGGTGGAGGGCCTCGGCCAGTGTGTCGTCAGACGTGTGGTGCCACTCGATGTCGGGGTCGTCGTCGCCGAAGATGCCGGTGTCGACCTCGGCAGTGAACACGGCTCGGAACCACCAGCGCTCGACCTCGGCCATGTGGCGCACGAGTCCGAGCAGATCGATCGAACTGGCTGCGACTCGAACTCGCACCTGATCGTCGTCGAGGCCGCGCACCTTGCGCTCGAGCACGGTGCGGAAGTAGTCGAGGAACTCGACGAGCATCGTGCGCTCGTCGCTCGTGGTGCCCGGATCGTCGGGTTCGGCAGGCTCAGGTGCGGGGATCATCGAGTGGCTCGCCGTCGAAGCGGTCGACGGTGGCGAAACTCGACACCGGCCTGCGCTTCAGCTTGGTGTTCTGGTGCGTCGGCACGCCGAGGAAGATCGTGGCCACCAGTGCGTGGTCGGTGGGCAGCCCGAGCACCGGCGCAGCGGCAGACTCGGCACGCGACAGGAACGTGGTGAGCACGCCACCGAGACCGCGAGCACGTGCTGCCAGCAGCACGCTCCAGCAGAACGGGTAGATGCTGGCGCCGCCGACGACGGCGGGTCGGTGCTCGGCGTTGCCGTCCATGATGGCGACCTTGCTCAGGTCGGCGGCGATGGCCAGCACCACGGGCACGGTGTCGATGTGGTCGATGAGCGCGTTCGGTACCGCGACCGGCGGGTCGCCGGTGGAACGGCCGAACGCAAACGCTCGTTTGCCCGCAGCCTGCGCGCCCGCGTACTCCTCCCACACCGGGCGCATGAGCGCGGCCATCGTCTGCCGGACAGCGGTGTCCTTCACCACCGCCACTCGCCACGGTTGTTGATTGCCGCCACTGGGCGCGAAGCGGGCGTCGTCGAGGATGGCCGCCACGACGTCGCTGCCGACCGGCTCGTCGGTGAAGCCGCGGACGGCTCCGGTGGTGCGCAGTGCGTCGACGATGTCCATGTTCAGCGGGCGACGGTCACGATGCGCCTTCGGCGACTTTGCGCCGCACCACGTTCAGCGCCGAGCCGGCCTTGAACCACTCGACCTGTTCGTCGCTGAAGGTGTGCACGCCCTCGAAGTCGACCGTGCTGCCATCGGGCTTCACGATCTGGCAGCGCACGTTGTGGCCGGGCTTCGGGGGCAGGTCGAGCACGTTGATGCGGTCGTCCTCGCCGATCAGGTCGTAGGTGGCCGGGTCGGCGAAGGTGAGCGGCACGAGGCCCTGCTTCTTCAGGTTGGTCTCGTGGATGCGGGCGAAGCTGCGGGCGAAGATGACCACGCCGCCGCGGAAGCGGGGTTCCATGGCGGCGTGCTCGCGCG
>JBEICS010000078.1:0-7898 GCA_040383925.1 Acidimicrobiaceae bacterium
CCGAGCGCCACGGCACGCGTGGCCCACTCGAGCGCATCGATGCCCGTGGGCGTGCGGCCCCCGTGCAGGTACACCTCGAAGCCGCCGCCCTGATCGGCCGCACGGCGCTTGGCGTCGATGGCGCACACCACGCACTGGCTGCCGAACTCGGCGGCGATCTCGCCGATCAGCTCGGGCCGCTGCACGGCAGCGGTGTTCACACTCACCTTGTCGGCCCCCGCGCGCAGCATGGTGCGGGCATCGCCCACCGAACGGATGCCGCCGCCGACCGTGAACGGGATGAACACCTGCTCGGCGGTGCGCATCACCACGTCGACCATCGTGTCGCGACCGTCTGACGAAGCAGTGATGTCGAGGAAGACCAGTTCGTCGGCGCCCTCGGCGTCGTAACGGGCCGCCAGTTCCACCGGGTCGCCTGCATCGCGGAGGCCGACGAAGTTGACGCCCTTCACCACCCGTCCGCCGGTGACGTCGAGGCACGGGATGACGCGCGGCACGATCACGACGCACCCCCACCGGTCAATGCGGCGACGGCCTGCACCACCGTGAACCGACCCTCGTACAGGGCCTTGCCGGTGATGACCCCGGCGATGCCCGGCACCTCACCGAGCGCCACGACGTCGGCCAGCGTGGCCACGCCCCCGCTGGCGATGACGGGCACCGTGGTCGCCGCGGCGGCGGCGCGCAGGCCCTCTGTGTCGGGGCCGGCCAGCATGCCGTCGCGGCCGATGTCGGTGATGACGAACGCCGCTGCCGTGGGGAACCAACCGAGCGCGTCGAACAGCATGACGCCGCTGCCCTCGGTCCATCCGTGCACGGCGAGTTCGCCGTCGCGGTGGTCGAGACCGACGGCCACCGGCACCAGCGCCGATGCATCGGTCACCAACCCGGGCTCGCGCACAGCGGCCGAGCCCATCACCACCCTCGCCACCCCGGCCTCGGCGAGGGCCTCGGCATCGGCCACCGTGCGGACCCCGCCACCGGTCTGCACCCGTGCCTGCCCGGCCACCGCCTTGGCGATGGCTGCCACGACGCTGCGGTTCCGTGGCGAGCCGCTGCGGGCCGCGTCGAGGTCGACCACGTGGATCCAGGTGGCGCCCTGCTCGGCGAACGACGCCGCCACCGCCACCGGGTCGTCGCCGTACGTGGTCTGCTGGTCGTAGTCGCCCTGTAGCAGGCGCACCACGGCTCCGTCGCGCAGGTCGATGGCCGGATACAGCTCGGCCCGGCTCATCGCGCCACCGCCCCGACGCCGGCCACGAAGTTGGCCAGCAGGGCCAGCCCGTCGCGTCCCGACTTCTCGGGGTGGAACTGCGTGGCGAACACGTTGCCCGTACGGAACGCAGCGTTCACCGTGCCGCCGTAGTCGCAGGTGGCGGCAACCGTGGACGCGTCGTCGGGCACCCCGTGCAACGAGTGCACGAAGTACATCCAGGTCTCGTCGCCCAACCCGGCGAACATCGGATCGGCAGCGTGAGCCGGTGCGACGGCGAGCCGGTTCCACTGCATCTGCGGACGGGGCACCTCAGCCGAGATCCATCGCACGGCACCGGGGATGACACCCAGCCCGACGGCGTGCGGGTCTTCGTCGCTGGCGGAGAAGAGCATCTGCATGCCCACACAGATGCCGAGGAACGGCCGCCGCGACTCGACCGCTTCGAGCGCGACCGTTTCGAGCCCAGCACCCCGCAGCGCATCCATGCACGCACCGAACGCGCCCACGCCGGGCAACACCACGGCATCGGCGTCGCGCACCAACCCCGGGTCGGCGGTGAGACGGGCGTCGGCGCCCACCCGCTCGAGCGCCTTCTGCGCCGACCGGAGGTTGCCGATGCCGTAGTCGAGCACCGCAAGCAGCGGTCGCCGGGGCATCGCGTCGGTCACGATCAGAGCACGCCCTTGGTGGACGGCAGCGCCGTGCCCTCCACCCGCACCGCGTCGCGCAGACAACGGCCCAGACCCTTGAACACCGCCTCGATGATGTGGTGCACGTTGCGCCCGCGCACCAACTCGACGTGCAGGGTGATGCCTGCAGCAGTGGCGAACGACGACACGGCGTGCTCGGCCAACTGCGGGTCGAAAGGCGGGTTGCCCAGCGGCAGGCACTCGGGCATCGGCACCTCCCACACGACGAACGGGCGGCCCGACAGGTCGACCGCGATGTCGACGAGCGCCTCATCGAGCGGAAAGCGGCCGCTGGCGAACCGGCGCACACCAACCTTGTCGCCCAGTGCCTCGCGCACGGCCTCACCGAGCGCGATGGCGACGTCTTCGACGGTGTGGTGCGAGTCGATGTGCAGGTCGCCGGTGGCGGCGATGCGCAGGTCGAACCCACCGTGCTTGCCCACCTGCTCGAGCATGTGGTCGTAGAACGGCAGGCCGGTGGACGCCGAGGCGTCGCCCGATCCGTCGAGATCGATCGTCAACTCGATCGAGGTCTCCTTGGTGACACGTCGACGGGTGGCCGTGCGGCTCATGCGAGCACCTCCTGCAGCGCAGTGATGAACAGATCGTTCTCGGCCGCTGTGCCGACGGTGACCCGCAGGCAGTCGGTGAGGCGCGGCCAGCCCGAGCAGTCGCGGATGAGCACGCTGCGGTCGAGCAGGCCCTGCCACACTGCCCGTCCACTGCGGGCGCGCGGCCGGAACAGCACGAAGTTGGCGCCGCTCGGGAAGTGGTCGACGGGCAGCTGGTCGAGCGCAGCGACGATGCGGCCACGTTCGGCAACGATGTCGGCCACCCGCTGCTCCATGTCGCCCAGGTATTGCAGCGCCAGTCGGCCGGCGATCTGCTTGGCCGAGTCGAGGTGATACGGCAGCACCACCTTGTCGAGTTCGGCCACCAGCCACCGCGGCCCGATGAGGTAGCCGAGGCGGGCTGCTGCCATCGACCAGGTCTTCGAGAACGTACGGGTGACCACCAGCGGCGAGTCGTCGGACACCATGCCGATGGCCGTCCAGTCGGCGAACTGCACGTATGCCTCGTCGACCACCAGCAGGCCAGGCACCACGGCCAGCAACGCCTCGACGTGCTCGCGCGGTTCGATCATGCCGGTCGGGTTGTTCGGCGAGCAGACGAACGTGACTGCTGGGCGGTGCATCGCCACCGCCGCCAGCGCGGCCTGCAGATCGAGGGTGAAGTCGGCCGCCCGCTCGGTCTCCACCACCGTCGCCCCGCTGATGCGGGCCAGGTGGGCGTGCAACTGGTAGGTGGGCTCGAAGGTGGCAACCGTGCGGCCCGGGCCGGCATAGGTGAGCAGCAGGGTCTGCAGCACCTCGTTCGAGCCGTTGGCAACGAACACCTGCTCGGGCGCCACGCCGTGCAGCGCAGCGATGGCCAACCGCAGCGCCGTTGCGGCGCGGTCGGGGTAACGGTGCCACTCGACCTGCGCCACCTCGGCCAGGAACGCTGCACGCCACTCGGCGGGCGGCTCGACCGGCGACTCGTTGGTGTTCAGTCGCACCCGCACCTCGACCTGCGGCGAGTGATAGCCCTCGAGCGCCGAGAGGTCGTTGCGCACCGGCACCGGAATCATCGGGTGAACGCTACCGATCGAGCATCGTCGGGTCTCAGCCGATTCCCGATTCCCGATCAGGACGCATCGGCCCACCGATCGTCGGTTCCTGTCCACGGACAGGCAGACTCGACCCATGAGCGATACCGCCGCCGCCGAACTGGCCGTCACCGCCGACCACCTCGAGCGCTACCGCGAGCGGATCGCCGGGGTGGCCACCTCGTTGAAGGGCGGGGCCCACGACGATGCGATCGCCGCCATCTACGAAGCCGAGCGCTCGCTGCGCACCGCGCACCGTCTGCTCACCCGGGCTTCGTCGTTGCTCGGCTGACCCGCGCGCCCGGTCGCCGGAGCCCCGATTTCGACCACTCTGCGTGGTGAATTTCGACCGTCGCCAAAAAGTGGTGACGGCCCCTCATCGGGGCCGTCACCGTGTGACATCGGACGGCGGATTCCGATATCACCCACAATCCAGGTGGCGGGAACCTGGTTGGTGAGGGAACTCTACACCCGGGTCCGGCGAAATCAAGGCAAGCCGGCGAACGCGGGACTTCTCACTCAGCGTGGCCGCCGATCAGCCTCCAGTGCCCGTCGGACGGCCCTTGCGCGCGGTGCGCGGCAAGACTGACGACGGGCAGATGTCCTCCAACATGCAGCGGTCGCAGGCCGGCTTGCGCGCGTCGCACACACGGCGACCGTGGAGGATGAGCCGCAGACTGAACGAGCCCCAGTCGGCTGGCGCCAGGTACCGCCCCAGCTCGTGCTCCACCTTCACCGGGTCGTCGAGTTCGGTGAGGCCGAGCCGCTTGCCCAGCCGCCCCACATGGGTGTCGACGGGAAGGCCGGGCAGGCCGAACACCACGCTGCGCACGACGTTGCCGGTCTTGCGGCCCACCCCGGGCAGAGTGACGAGATCGTCGAGGTCGGTGGGCACCTCTCCCCCATACCGCTCGACGAGCGCCTGGGCCATGCCGATGAGGTTCTTCGCCTTGGTCTGGAAGAAGCCAGTGGAGCGGACGATCGTCTCGACCTCGTCGACGGCCGCCATTGCCATTGCCGGGGCATCGGGGTAGCGGGCGAACAACGCCGGCGTGACCATGTTGACCCGGGCGTCGGTGCACTGCGCCGACAGGATCGTGGCGGCCAGCAACTCGAACGCGTTGCGGTGATCGAGTTCGCAGATGGCCTCGGGGTACTCGTCGGCCAACCGCCGCGCCACCTCACGGGTGCGGGTCTTCGGGGTGCGTGGTCCAGCCATGGCGACGCAGGCTACGCGCCCCCGCCGAAGCCCGGCACCCTGGGCTGCACCGGGGTGGCCGATAGCCTCTCCGACATGGTCCAGGTGGAGGTCGCACGCACACTGTCCGACGACGACCGACGCGTCGTCGAGGAACTCATCGAAGTCAATCGACGAGCTACGGGAGAACACCCCCTTTCCGACCAGTTCCGTCTCGAGCTCGAGCAAGGCTCCGATGGCTTCAAGGCGCTCCTGGCTTGGTCCGGGGGGCACCTCGCCGCCTACGCGCAACTCGGTCGGTCGGCTCACCAGGCACTCACCATCGCCCTGGCCGACAACATCGAGAGCACGGTCGCTGAACAGGTCGTCCAAGGCCTCATCGATGCCGCGTGTCGGGTGGTCGCCGACGACGGTGGCGGTGAACTGCACTGGTGGATCGCCGATCCCCGAGCCCATCTCCACGAATGCCTCCTCTGCGAGGCTGCCGCTGCAGGCTTCCGGCTCGACCGAACCCTGCTGCAGATGCGAGTCGATCTCCCGATCGACCAACACGATCGATCCTCTGTTTCGACACGGCCGTTCGTCGAGGGAGCCGATGAGTTGGCCTGGCTCGAGGTGAACAACCGCGCCTTCGCCGGGCACCACGAACAGGGAGGCTGGACGCTCGAGTCGCTCCACAGACGAGAGCGCGAGCCCTGGTTCGACCCCGAAGGCTTTCTGCTCCACGAACGCGAGGGCCGACTGGCAGCGTTTTGTTGGACCAAGATCCACCTCGAGACCACTCCGGTCCTCGGTGAGATCTACGTCGTCGCCGTCCACCCCGACTTCCATGGCCTCGGACTGGGCAGGGCTCTCACCGTTGCGGGACTCGACCACATCAGCGAGCAGGGCGTGGGGGTGGGAATGCTGTACGTCGATGAAGCCAACGCGGCCGCCGTGTCGCTGTATCGGTCGCTCGGATTCGAAGTGCACCGCAGCGATCATGCTCTGGTCGCCCACATCCAGGCGTCGGCCCACCGCCAGACGGGAGCCACCACGTGACCGACACCCTGCCCCGCTGGCGCATCACCGACGTCTACGACTCGGTCACCTCGCGCAGCTACACCGACGCGCTCGAACAGGCCACCGCCGACATCACCCGCCTCGTGGCGCTGTTCGACGAGCACGACATCCGCGCCATCGCACCGCGGCCGGCCACGGCGGCCGACGGAGCTGCGGCCGATGCAGCCATCCGCGCCTACAACGACCTCGCCCGACACATGGGCGTGATGGGCGCGTACGCCCATGCCCTGGTCACCACCGACTCGCGCGACGAGCAGGGCCAGTCCGCCCGCTCGCAGATCCAGTCGGCCAGCGCGGCGGTGTCGCCGCTGCTGTCGCGCCTGGCCGAATGGGTGCACGCGCTCGGCCCCGAAGCACTCGCCGTCCACAGCGCCGAGGCCACCGAGCATCTGGGCACCCTGCGCATCCTCGCCGCTCGCGCCGAGCACCAGATGCCTGAGTCCGACGAGCACCTCTACGCCGAACTGTCGACCACGGGCTCGGCCAGCTGGGCCCGTCTGCACGCCGACGTCACCTCGCAGCTGATGGTCGACGTCGCCCTGCCCGACGGGCCGCAGCGCCTGCCGATGCCAGCAGCGCGCGGCCTGGCCTCGCACCCCGACCCGGCGGTGCGCCGCGCTGCCTACGACGCCGAACTCGCCGCCTGGCCCCAGGTGGCCACCACGTGCGCTGCTGCGCTCAACGCCATCAAGGGCGAGGCCGACATCGTGAACCGGCGCCGCGGCTGGCCGTCGCCGCTCGACGCCTCGCTGTACGCCAACAACGTCTCACGCCCCACGTTCGACGCAATGCAGGCCGCCGTCGTGGCATCGCTCCCCCGCTTCCGCAGTTGGATGCGCACCAAGGCCCGCCTCCACGGCCACGACGGCGCTCTGCCCTGGGCCGATCTGTTCGCCCCGCTGCCCACCAGCGACTCAGCGGTGAGCTGGCAGCAGGGTGTCGACCTGGTGCGCGACGCCTTTGCCACCTACAGCCCCACGCTCGCCCAACTGGTCGACCGGGCGGTCGACGAGCAGTGGATCGACGTGGGCCCGCGCGACGGCAAGGTGGGCGGTGCGTTCTGCATGTCGTTCATCGACGACCGATCGCTGGTACTGCTGAACTGGAGCGGGTCGATGGACTCGGTGCAGACCACGGCCCACGAGCTCGGCCACGCCTACCACAACACCCAACTCGCCCATCGCACGCCGCTGCAGCGCCGCCTGCCGATGGCGCTGGCCGAGACGGCCAGCATCTTCTGCGAGACGCTGATGGTCGAGTCGGGCCTGGCCCGGGTGCAGGGCGGCGAACGCCTGGCGATGCTCGACACCGACCTCATCGGCGCCTGCCAGGTGGTGGTCGACATCCACTCGCGGCTGCTGTTCGAGACCGAGGTGTTCGCCCGCCGCCACCGCCGCACCTTGGGTGTCAGCGAACTGAACGAGATGATGCTGGTCGCCCAGGCCGATGCGTACGGCGACGGCCTCGATCAGGCCACCGCTCATCCGTACATGTGGGCTGTGAAGGGCCACTACTACGGCAGCCACTTCTACAACTGGCCCTACACCTACGGCCTGCTGTTCGGCCTCGGCCTCTACGCCGAGTTCCGCCGCGATCCCGAACGCTTCCAGCACGGCTACGACGACCTGCTCTCGCGCGTGGGCATGAACAGCGCGGAGGAACTGGGCGCTTCGTTCGGCCTCGACGTCACCGACGAGTCGTTCTGGGCCGCCAGCCTCGCCGTGCTCGACGATCGCATCACCCAGTACCAGGACCTGGCCGCTCAGGCGACGCCGTGACCACTCGCTACCAGTGCACCCGCGCCGAACTGGCCGAGATGCTCACCGGCGAACCCCGGTACCGCCTCGACCAGGTGTGGGCGGGCCTCTACGAGCAGCTCGCGCTGCCCGATGAGTTGACGTCGGTACCGAAGGCGCTGCGCGCCCGCCTCGAGGCCGAACTGCCGATGGCGCTCGCCCAAGAGGTGCGACGCGTCAGCGACGGTGGCGACACGGTGAAGTACCTGTGGCGCCTGGCCGACGGCAGCCCGATCGAGACCGTGCTGATGCTCTATCCCGACCGGGTGACGGTGTGCGTCAGCAGCCA
>JBEICS010000079.1:0-7859 GCA_040383925.1 Acidimicrobiaceae bacterium
CCAGAGCCAACAACACGGTGGTGTTCACCGGGACGGGCACGATGCCCGTCAGCAGGGCACCGACGGCCACGGCCACTGCCAGCGCGTAGGCCGAACCGGCGAGATCGTCGACGAGGGTGCGGAGGTGCACGAGACGCTGGTCGAGGGGTACACGCCGGGCCCACAGCGGCGAACGACGGGTGCCCAGCACCCGGAGGCGACGCGCCACGGTGTCGACCGACTGTTCGGCAGCGGCCGACACCGACGGATCGCCCTGCGCCAGCGCCAGCGTGCCCCGCACACCACGGCCGTGCCAGCCGCGCGACTGCAGCGCGATGGTGGCCCCGAGGGTTCCCTGCTCGAGACCCACCGAGCGGATGGCCGCCACCACCACCAGCGAACCGGCACCGGTCCATGCCGCAGCCCGACGGGCATCGATGGATGGTCCGACCAGGAGTTGGTCGAGGTGCTCGAGCGGCTGCCGCTGCTCGGGGGCCACCGCCAGCGTCTGCACCCAGGCGCAGCGCCGATCGATGTAGCGAGCCAGCGCCGTGAGGGTACGCGGCACTACGGCCGTCGAGGCAGAGGTGATGGCCAGGAACGTCGTCGAGGCCGAAGAGATCGCCGTCTCGACACCGGCGTGCCAGCCGGGCTCAGCCGGGCACCACCGCACCCCGAGGCGACCGGCGAGCTCCTCGTGCCGCGGATCGGCACTCACCAGCAGCACCCGGCCCGCCGGAACGGCGTCGACGGCAGCGACCAGCGCGGTACGGATGGTCGGGGCCGACTCGCCTGCAGCGATGACTGCCACCTCGGTGGCGGCCACCACCTTGGCGGCCTGCGCCTCGCTCAGCCGCGGGCGCCGGTCGCCCCGCAGCGGCCGCGATACCGCCACCAGCAGGCCGAGACGCACCACCATGAACACCTGCAGCAGCACGGCCGGAACGAAGAGGAGCCAGTGGATCTGCCCGCGGGCAACGATTTCGAGCGCGACGGCGACAAGGCCGGTGGTACCGGCCGCGAATCCGAGGAGGCGTCCCATCCGTGGACCACTCAGCGCCACACCATCGTCCTTTGCTCGTCGCTGCAGACGACTGTCCGGTGACGAGGGCGAATGTCAACGAAAAATGTGTCCGGCCACGCCGCGTCGTGTCAAGAAACCTTGAGATCGGCCGTCAGCGTGCCGGCGATCCGCCCCAAGAGTGCCACATGCTGGCGCTCGCGGGCGTGGAACGGGCGTCCTGAACGCCCGATCACGACGGTTGCGGCCGACTCGTCACCCAGTGGAGCCCAGGCCAGATCGCCCGGCGCTGCATCGGCGACGAGATGCCGGCTGCCGGCGAGGAAGGCCGACAGCCAGCCGAGATCGGGCACCGGACCCATCGTGACCAGTGGCGTGTCGCCATCGATCACCACGGCCCATTGTGCGCCGAGGGCCGACAGCAGACCGCGGACCAGCACGTCGAACCGTTGCTCGACCGGTGCCCCGGCCACCTCGGCCGCCACCGTCAGCGCCACCACACCGGCGTCGGGCCGTTCGCCCTCGACCACCCAGATGTCTTCCACCGCCACCCCGTCGACCTGGCCGATCTCGGTGAGCAGCAGGTCGATGAGCCCGGGGTCGGGCAGGCTGAGCGTCAGTTCGTCGACCGCCCGGCCGCCACCGCGCTCGAGGATGTCGATGCCCACCACATCGCCACGCAGCGACCCCACTCGGCTGGCCACCTGGCCGAGCGCACCCGGGCGGTCGGGCAGCCACAGCCGCACCACGCACGTCACCGAGGGTTCGTCGCCGTTCATGGCTGTGAACCGTACCGACACCCACGATCCACCCGGTCACAGCGGTGTGACGGCAGTGTGAACAGCCCTCCGGCGACGAAGTGAGCGACAGACCCGTGTGTGCGATCATGGGACATGGCCAATCCCCTTCCTGACGGCTGCATCCACGTCGTGATCGAAATCCCCCGCGGGAGCCGCAACAAGTACGAGATCGACCACGAGACCGGCCGCGTCTACCTCGACCGGCGCCTGTTCACCGCCACCACGTACCCGGCCGACTACGGGTTCATCCCCGACACCCTCGGCGGCGACGGCGACCCGCTCGACGCGCTGGTCCTGCTCGAGGACCCGGTGTACCCCGGCGTGTGGGTGCAGGCCCGTCCCGTCGGCGTGCTGTACATGTACGACGAGGCCGGCGACGACGCCAAGGTCATCTGCGTACCGCCACGCGAGCCGCGCTGGGCCGACGTGCACGACCTCGACGACCTCACGCCGCAACTGGTGGCCGAGATCCAGCACTTCTTCGAGGTGTACAAAGCGCTCGAGCCGGGCAAGAGTGCGTCGACCGCCGGACTCGCCGGCCGCGATGCGGCGTGGCGCGAGATCGAGCAGGCGCGCCTGAACTACCGGCCTGCCTGAGCCTCGCCGCTCAGAGGTCGACCAGCAGCGCCGCGCCGATCCCGCCCGCCAACGGGCCGAGTTCGGCGAAGCCGACCGTCGGCCGCGGCCGCAGGCCACCGGCGAACAGCGTGCGCTCGTAGGCCGCCGTGATGGGCGGCAGGTAGAGCTCGGGCTCCGCCGAGAGCCCGCCCGACAGCACGATGCGCCCCGGGTCGAACAGGTTGGTGAGGTTCACCAAGCCCACCGCCACCCAGGTGGCATACCGGTCGAGCACCTCCAGCGCGTCGGGATGACCCGACCGGGCCGCCGTCGTGATGTGCTCGCCGCGCAGCGCCTCGAGCGAACCCGCCGCCGCGACCACGTCGACCAGACGGCCCTCGGCCGCCACCTCACGGGCCAGGTGGGCCAGGCCGCTACCCGAGGCGTACCGCTCCCAGCACCCACGCTGGCCGCACGGGCACAGCAGACCGTCGGGCTGCACCACCATGTGTCCGAACTCGCCGGCGAAGCCGTGGTGCCCACGCTGCAACCGGCCGCCGGAGACGAACCCACCGCCGATCCCGGTGCCGAGGCCCACCAGCACCATGTCGTCGCATCCCCGGCCCGCACCGAGCACCCACTCGGCCAGGCAGGCCACGGTGTTGTCGTTGTCGACCACCACCCGCAGGCCACTGCGCGCCGCCACCAGGTCGCGCAACGGCAGCATCGTCACCCGAGTGAGGTTCGGCGCCGCCAGCAGCACCCCGTCGCGGTTCACCAGACCCGGCACGGCGATGCCGACCGCACCCTCGGCCCCCAGGGCCGCGGTGATGGCCACCAGCGTTTCGACCAGGGCCTCGGGGTCGTTCGGTGTGGGCACCCGTTGCTGGTCGAGCACAGTGCCGTCGGGGCCCAGCGCTACGCCGAGGCACTTCGTGCCCCCGACGTCGATACCCACCCGCCGTGCGGCGGTGGTGGTCACGACTCGGCGCGAGTCTTCAGTTCGCGCACCGTGTTGAGGATGCGCACCTCGGCGCGACGCTTCACGAAACCGGGCAGCGGAACCACCAGGTCGATGGTGAGGTCGTAGCGCACCTCGGTTCCGCCGTCGGCAGTGGCCGAGAAGTGGTAGGCGCCGTCGATACGGCTCATGATGTCGCCGCGGACCAGCCGCCAACTGAGCGCAGCGGGCGCCTGCGAGTAGTCGTACGCCAAGGTGTAGTGCGTACTGCGACCGAGCGCCGATGCGCGGAACTCGACCTCGGTGGGCCGGCCCTGGTCGTCGCGTTCGTGGATGGCGACGTCCTTCACATCCTTCGCCCAATCGGGATAGCGCTCGATGTCGGTCGCGATCGACCACACGGTGTCGAGCGGTGCGGCGATGATGGTGGTCTGCGTGGCCTGTTCTGCCATGACTCGTCTTTCTAGTCGATCCGACGCTTCGAAGGTTGGACAGGTCGCTCGAGACGGGGTCCGAAGCGGCCGTGGAGCACCGCCCACACGCCGTTCAGGCCGACGCCGAACATGGGCACGAGGATGCCGAACGCCAACGTGTTCACTTCGTCGTCGGTGAGGCCGACGGCGCCGACGATGGCAGCGCCCAACCCCACCACCACCTGCACCGCAAGGAGCGCTGTCATCGTGCGCTTCACCCCGGCCGGCGCGGTAGGGCCGGTGAGCAGGAACAGGTTGGCGACGCCGATCTCGTCGACCCGCGAGCGTTCGAGCGCACGCACATAGGCCACCAGCCCTGCTGCGGCACCGATGGCGAAGAGTCCCATCGACACAGCAGCCATGGCGATCTGCACACCCCGCTGGTCGCGCACGGCCAACCCCAGGGCGGCCACGAGCACGAACACCACCGTGCCCACCATGTCGGCACGCACCACTCGGATGCCGGCTGCGGCTCGGTCGCTCATCGCCTCGCCATCATGCCAGCGCGCCGAGCGAACGACCCAACCGCTCGGCCAGGACGTCGTAGCTGAACTCGGCGATCGCTCGCCGGCGGCCCGCCTCGGCCATCGCCACCCGTCGGGCAGGATCGTCGAGCAACGACCGCATGGCCGCGGCCACTGCGTCGACGTCGTCGGGGCGATCGATGACGAGGCCGGTCTCGCCGTGGGCCACTGCCTCGGCCGCTCCCCCACTGGCCCCGGCGATCTGCGGTACTCCGCACGCTGCGGCTTCGACGAAGACGATGCCGAACCCCTCCTGTTCGAGGCCACCCCACCGGTTGCGGCACAACATCGCGTACAGGTCGGCACAGGCATAGAGCTGCGGCAGGGCCTCGTTCGAGACGCGACCGAGGAACCGCACCGGGGCATCGAGTTCGGCGGCGAGTCGGCGCAGCCGGGCGTCGTCGCGGCCCCCACCGGCGATGACCAGCAGCAGATCGGGACGACTGGGTCGCAGCGCCGCTGCCGCACGGATGGCGACGTCGAAACCCTTGCGTGGCACGAGCCTGCTGATACTGACGATCAGTTCGGCATCGAGCGGCAGTCCGAACGACACCCGCGCCGCGTCGCGACCCGCCTGATCGAGCGGGTGGAAGCGTTCCACGTCGACGCCCGGCGGCACGACGGTGATGGGCAGGGTGCGCCCGGCTGCGTGCTCGGCCTCAGCCGCCGGGTAGCCGCCGGCGGCCACGATGTGGCGCGCCCGGCGCAGCACGTGGGCCAGCGCCTGCTTCGACCCAGGCAACCGGCCGGGCACAGTGACCTCGGCGCCGTGCAGCACCACGTCGTAGGGCAGGTGCAACGAGGGGCCCACCAGGCCCAGCGGTACCGCCGGGTCGAGCACCACGAGGTCGGCGCCCACCCGGCGCGCCATCTCGTCGATGCGACGCACCATCCACGGGTGCGGCAACAGCACCGGTTCACGGGTGCGCTCGATGTGGAACGGCTGCGCAGCGTCGAACGCCTCGCTGCCCTCGTAGGGGCTGGTGAGCACGGCGAACGAGTCGGGCGGCAGACGCCGCCACCACTCCCACAGCAGCGACTGGATGCCGCCGATCTTCGGTGGGAAGTCGTTGGTGACGAGCAGGTGCTTCATCATCGGGCCCTCAGCACGGCTCGTTCAGCTCGGCAGCGACGAGCGGGTCGTCGTCGGCGTCGGGCAGCAGATGGTGCTGACCCAACTCGCGTGCCGCCCACACGGCATGGGCACGCAGCATCGGGTCATCGTCGGCAAGGTAGCGCACCAGGGTGTGCTGGACCCGGGCATCGGTGCCACGGCCCGAGTTGCCCACCACGACGAGCGCGTTGCGGCGCAGCCAGCGCGGTTGGCGGTCGGTGACGTACCAGCGACCCCACCGGGCGAGCACCGCGTCGTCGTCGATGGCCAGCAGTTCGAGCGCATCGAGGGTGCGCTCCACCCGTCCGTCGGCGACGGCTGGCGCGGGTACGCGGCCGCCGAGACGCACCGTGGGCGGGCACGCCTCCTGGCAGTCGTCGCAGCCGTAGATGCGGTCGCCGATCGCCCGCCGCCAGCGAGGGTCGATGATGCCGGGTTTCTGGAGCACCCAGGCCAGGCAGCGCGAGGCGTCGATGACGCCCGGCTCGACGATGGCACCGGTGGGACACTGGTCGATGCACCGTCGGCAGCTGCCGCAGCCGTCGGCCACCGTGCGATCGGTCACCGGCAGCGGCGCCGTGGTGACCACGCTGCCGAGCACGAACCAACTGCCCACCCCGTCGAGCAACAGGTTGGCGTTCTTACCGAACCAACCGAGCCCCGCCCGGTAGGCGATCTCGCGATCGACCATCGAGTTGTCGTCGGCGAAGGCGACGGCCTTCCACCCGTCGCGCCGGAGCCGATGGGCCACCGCCCACAGGCCCTCACGCAACGGCCGGTAGTGGTCGGCCTGGGCGTAGCGGGCGATGCGGGCAGGCACCGATGCCCCGCCACCGGCCGAGCCGGCCATCTCATCGGAGGACTGCTCGTCGTAGAGGTACGACCTCGCCCCCACCAGCACGGCCCGGGCATTGCGCACCGCTGCCTGCGGGTCGGTGGACCGCTCGGGGTTCTTGTAGGTGAACTGCATCCCGTCGTTCAGGCCCGCCGAACGACGCCGGATCAACTCGCCCCGGGCTCGCTCGAGCACGGTCGCCGGTGCCACACCGATGCGGCTGATGCCGAACGGCGCCGCAATGGCCACCAGTTCGGCGACGTAGGCGTCGTCGAGGTGCTCGGGCAGCGGCTCAGATCGCCTCACGGTGTCGCAGCGTAGGCACCAGACCCGCGGAAGCGAGCAGGCGCATGGCCCGAACCTCGTCGAGGTCGAGCACGACAGCGTCGCGCCGACCCACGGTGACCGGTGTGGAGGTGGCGTCGATTCGAGCCGGGTCGCACAGGAAGCTCACCAAGCAGTCGGCGCAGGCGTCGGTGTGGCGCATGACGCAGGTGTCGCACGAGATGGTCAGGACGGTGTCGTTGCTCATGCTGCGCACCCTGCCAGAGGGGTGTGACACGGTTGCGGGCGACACCGACGATCTTGTTCGAGTTTCCGTTGTCCACGACGGAAACTCGAACAAGTTCACCTACGCAGCCTTCCCCGCGTCAGCGACTGGTGCTGCGGTGGCCGGCCAGGTCGAGCCAGGTGGCACTCGGCAGACCGTTGGCACCGCGACCACGGACATCGTCGAGCACCTCGCGGTCGTCGGTCACCACCACGACAGGTGTCGCGACAGGCAGACGCGCCACCTCGGCACACAACACAGCGTCGGCCTTCACGCCCTCGGGCGAGAAGTGGACCGGCACCAGCCGGCGCGGGCCGGCCGGGATCCCCGGCACATCAGCGCCGTCGAACACGATGCGCACATCCACCCCACCGAACCGCAGGACGACGTCTTCAGCAGATGCGACACAGCGATCACGCTGCGCCTCGAGCGACAGACCCGGCCAGCCGAGCTTGGCGACGTTGTACCCGTCGACCAGCACCACCACACCGGGGACTCGCACCAGGAACTCAGCAGCACCTCGCGACGACCCCACGAGACCACCCGGCAGCGCGATGGGTCGTCGGCCGCGACCCGCAGCTGGTGGCCGCCGCGCAGCAGGCGCCGGGGACGGCACGGCCATCATCCGCTCGACCATCATCTGCTCGACCAGCGCAGCCCGCGCCGCCACGGCATGGTCACGCACCCGCTCGGCCTCGGCGAGCGCCTCACGCGCCGCGACGAGTTCTCGCGTCGTCCGCTCGTCGCGCTCGTCGAGGGCACGCTGGCGGTCGGCCATGCGTCGGGCCTCGAGCCGCAGCTGTTGCAGCTGTGCCTGCGCGTCGTCCAACGCGCCATGCACCTCGGCCAGTTCGCCCACCGCCACGTCGAGCTCCGCGCCGAGCTGTTCACCCACGGCCCGGGCGGCGACCAGGTCGGCAACGGCCCGTGCTGCGGCCTGCTCGGCGGCCAGCCGGCGCCGTTCGGCGGCGCGGAGCTGGGTGGCGAGGTCGGCGGCCGACGCCTCGGCAGCGGCCTCGTCGGCCAGCACCCGCAGCCGCTCGC
>JBEICS010000080.1:0-7841 GCA_040383925.1 Acidimicrobiaceae bacterium
GGTGGCTTCGGGGATGGCGTCCCAGATGGCCCGGATGCCGTCGTCCATCAGCAGGTCGGGCGCATCACCCGCATGGTGAGTGACCGCTTCGATCTCGATCAGGTCCCCCGGATCGACCGTGAGGATGGCCGGCTCGGCCCGATCGATGTAACCCCAGAAGCACGAGTCGGGTGTCGCGGCGAGCCGATGACTGGCCCGGTGCGGCCCTACGGACGCGGTGATGTCGAACGTCATTCCCGGCACGGTAGGGAGATGTCGTTACCGGCATGTTTCGGCAGTGGGGCGAGACGTCGAATCACGTGTGTCCGGGCAAGCCCTCGCCGCCCGACCATCACCCCTCCCTCACTCCCACTGTCGTGCCGGCGGGCCAGTGGTCATGAGCAGGGTTCCGTCGCGCGCGCGTACGGTGATCGCCCGGTCGGCACCCATCGTCAGTTGCCAGCGTTCAGCGTGCAGTCGGTCGTGATGATGTCGACACAGCGGCAGCAGGTTCGAAAGGTCGGTGCGTCCGCCGTTCTCCCACCAGTGGAGGTGGTGCGCCTCGGTGATCGACACGTGCCGTGCACAGCCGGGGATGGCGCAGGTCCGGTACATCGCCCGCAATGCCCGGCGTTGTCTGACGCTGGCGTGTCGTCGGCTGCGGCCGTGGTCGAGCCCGACCGGCCGGCTGAGTGACTGGACGATCTGGTCGTAGCTGGGCACCGGGTCGCCCTGCACGAGCACGACGCCTTCACTGTTGACGACGACCGGCACGAACCGCGCCCGCCCGGCGATGCCGCGGATGCTGTCGATCGGCAGATCGATCCCCGGCCCGACGTCGACGCGCGAGCGCTGGTGCCGACCCTGCTCGAAGGTCTGCTGATCGATGACCACGATCACTTCGGGCTTGCCGACCGGGCCGCCTGCACCCCTGACCAGGTCCATGAAGGCGTGCGCGCGCAGCCAGTCCATCGCGTCGAGCGGGTCGGTCGGACACTCGGGTGGTCGCGGCTGGGCCAGTCGAGCGCTCAGTTGCTCGTGGAGCAGATGCTGATAGACGGCACCCAGCTCGGGGTCGAGTGACAGTGACGTCTTGACCATGCCCGAGTTGGGGTCGACCCACACCCGGCACCGACTGTCGCGCTTCTGACGCTCCAACCGCCGTTTGCCGTCATCGGCTTCGATGAGCCGGATCTCGCGCTGCAACCAGCCCCGGAACTGCTCGACCGTCGCCCGCTGCACAACGGCGCGGGCGACCAGATCTGCTTCCAACGCACGCAACGCAGGCCGCAACCGCGCGTCCAGCGAGCGGACCGCGGCGGTGAACGCGTCGAGATGCTCACCCGACAACCGGCCCTCGTCCATCGACGCCTTCAACTCGGGCGCCTGCGCAGCCTGCTCAGCACGTTCCAGTGCTCGCCCCGCACCACCAGCCGAGCGGCCAGTTGCCCGCGCGTTGATCGCGGTCGGATCCACCCCAGGACACCGAGCCGCGAGCTGTCGCAACCGCTGATTCAGATCGATCTCACGTGCCTGCAGGAACCGTTGCAGGCCGGCGACATCGGACAACAACATCGCCACCGCGACCTCGTCCAACACCGCAGCATCGGTGTCGGCGACGCGTCGGAACCGATCCACCGGGCTCACGCATGCCACACCCCCAGCAGATACTGACAACACACCCGTGTTCACACGCACCTCCCCACACACCCGCAAACCAGCGGACGACCAGCAACCGACATGACGGGAACCCGAACGGGTTCGATCTGGTTCCGAGGGGAAGATCGGAACATGGCCAGGCTATACGTACACCAGTTCGTAGAGCAACCCGTGAACGAAGAAATCGCGGAACTCAGTCGGGAGCGCACCCGCTGGCGGTGACCAGCGCGCACCGCGGCGCCAGCGGGAACACGCCGCGCACACGCTCGGCCGTCACCTCGCTGCTCGGCACCTGTGCTGCGTCGTCGCCCACCGTGAGCACCGACCGCGCCCACCTCCACGGCCCGTGCGCTCCCGGCCCGTCGAACGGCTCGCCGCCGAACGTGGTGGCGTGATCGAGCACCACTCCCGCATGCTGCGGGCCGTCGACATCGAGGCGCTGACGAAGCGTCAACCGGCCAGGGGCCTCACCGTGGCGACCCAGCCACACGGCATCGGCCACGCGGGCCGTACCGCTGCCGTGCACGACGAGGCGGGTGTGCGCCGTGTGCACGCTGCCGCGCACACTGACCGTGGGCTCCAGCTGCCAGTCGAGCCGTGCCCCGTCGCCCACCACCAGGCGCGTGCGGGCGATCGACGCGTCGCCATGCGGCCCCGGCTGGGCCATCGTTGCGGCGACGCTGCGCACCCGTACCGCCGCCCCCTCGCCCACCGTGAGGCTCAGGTCGAACTCGTCGCCACCGAGCGGTCCGGCAGCCCCGTTCACCACCAGGAGTTCGAGTACGCCGCGGGATGAGGCGCCGACACGCACGACGAGCGGCACCTCGCACTGCATCTGGCGCAGCACGCTGGCGCCCAACGCGTCGAGGCCCACCTCGAGGACCGTGGTGGCGCGCACGGTGCGCTCAGCCGGCCTTCCACTGCTGCAACTGCGCCTCCACCCAGGCGGCCACTGCGGCGGCACCGTCGGGCTGCACGAGCGAGGTGAAGCAGATGGGTAGGTCGCCGCGTCGGGCCTTCGCGTCGCGGTCCATCACCCCGAGGTCGGCGTTCACCAACGGCGCCAGATCGGTCTTGTTGATCACCAGCAGGTCGGCTGTCGTGACCCCCGGACCGCCCTTGCGCGGCACCTTGTCGCCGCCGGCCACGTCGATGACGAAGATCTGTCGGTCGACCAGCGCGCGGCTGAAGATGGCCGTGAGGTTGTCGCCGCCGCTCTCGATGATGGTGAGGTCGACCGGTGCGTGCGCAGCCTCGAGGTGCTCGACCGCATCGAGGTTGGCCGAGATGTCGTCACGAATGGCGGTGTGCGGGCAGGCACCGGTCTCGACCGGGGCGATGCGGTCGTTCGGCAGCACCGCCATGCGGCGCAGCGCCTCGGCGTCCTCGGTGGTGAAGATGTCGTTGGTGACCACCACCGTGCTCAGCCGGTCGGCCAGCAGTCGGCACAGCGCAGCGACGAGCGCGGTCTTGCCGCTGCCCACCGGGCCACCGATGCCCACCCGCAGCGGACGCGTACCGGGCGTGCCGAACGCCCACTTCGTGTCGTCGGGCAGTCCGTCGTGGTGGCCGTGGGTGTGGCCGTCGGAGGCATGCGAATGGGGTTCGCCGGGGCGATGATCAGGAGGCAAAGAGCCTCACCTCCCAGGTGGCGTGGTGCTCGGCGAGGATGTCGGCGAGCAGGCTGGTGGATGCGGGCAGGTCGGCCGGATCGGCGACGGCAGCGGCCCGAGCCGCAACAGCCGCCGCGGCTTCGAGATCGGGTGCCAGGCGCGCCGCCACGGCCTGCACGTCGAACGGGTCGAGCCCGATCAGGCGCACCGCCGCCGTGGTGATCGCGCCCACGAGATGGTGCAGCGAGCACAGCGCGGCCTGCTCGGGCGACAGGCCCGCAGCGGCGGCCACGGCGCCCAGTGCAACGGGATGCATCGGCCCATCGGGGTGCAGCGCCAGCAGCTCGGTGGCCGGCGTCGCGGGCCAGGCACGCCGGGCGCCGCGCAGCAACTGCCTGCCGAGCGACCGGCTGACCGACCGCAGGCGCGGTGACGGCGTGCGCGCGGTCAATTCGCGGTCGAGCACCGCGAACGGATGCACGCCCGCACAGGCAGCCGCGACGAACGCCGCCTCGGTGGGGGCCACCGTGGCGAGACGGCCGTCGAGGAACGCAATGAGGTCGGTCATCGTGCGCAGGTCGCCACGCGCATGGCTGGCCTCGACCCCGGCACTGTGCGCGTGGGCGCCCGTCGGGAACCGGCTGTCGGCCAGCAGCAGCAGTGCCGCGGTGCTCACGAGGGTCGCCCCATCAGAACAGGAAGTAGCGCTGGGCGAGGGGCAGCACGCTGACCGGCTGCTCGTCGATGAGCTCGCCGTCGACGTGCACGGCGAACGTGTCGGGCTGCACGGTGATGGTGGGCATCGCGTCGTTCTCGGGCAGGTCGGCCTTGCCGCGTCGACGGGTGTCGGCCGATGCCACCAGGCGCCGATCGAGCTGGAGTCGATCGGCCAGGCCGGCATCGAGCGCCGCCTGCGCGACGAACGTGATGCTGGTGGCTGCGGCGGTGCGCGGTGCAGCGCCGAACATGGGTCGGGGCAGTACCGGCTGCGGTGTGGGGATCGACGCGTTGGCATCGCCCATCGCGGCCCAGGCGACGAACCCGCCCTTCAATACGGCGTGCGGTCGCACCCCGAAGAACTTCGGTTCCCACAGCACGAGGTCGGCCAGCTTGCCCACCTCCACCGAGCCGATCTCGCTGTCGAGGCCGTGTGCCACCGCCGGACAGATCGTGTACTTCGCCACGTAGCGGCGCACGCGATGGTTGTCGGCCTCGCCGTCGCCCGGCAGTGCGCCACGGCGGTGCTTCATCACGTGCGCGGTCTGCCACGTGCGCAGGACGACCTCGCCCACTCGACCCATCGCCTGCGAGTCGCTCCCGATGATGGAGATGGCGCCGAGGTCGTGCAGCACGTCTTCGGCAGCGATGGTGCTGGGCCGGATGCGGCTCTCGGCGAACGCCAGGTCCTCGGGCACCGACGGGTTGAGATGGTGGCACACCATCAACATGTCGAGGTGCTCGGCCAGGGTGTTCACCGTGTGCGGCCTGGTGGGGTTGGTCGACGAGGGCAGCACGTTGGGGTGCGCGGCCACGGTGATGATGTCGGGGGCGTGGCCGCCGCCCGCGCCCTCGGTGTGGTACGTGTGGATCGACCGGCCGGCGATGGCCGCCAGGGTCGACTCCACGTACCCGGCTTCGTTCAACGTGTCGGTGTGGATGGCCACCTGCACACCCGTGCGGTCGGCCACCGTGAGGCAGGCGTCGATGGCGGCCGGCGTGGTGCCCCAGTCCTCGTGCAGTTTGAACCCGCCGGCTCCGGCCAGCACCTGCTCGAGCAGCGCGTCGTGGCTGACCGTGTTGCCCTTGCCCAGCAGCACCACGTTCACCGGCTGGTGGTCCATCGCCTCGTGCATGCGGGCGAGGTTCCATGCACCGGGGGTGACGGTGGTGGCCTTCGTGCCCTCGGCTGGGCCGGTGCCGCCACCGATGAGGGTGGTGATACCCGAGGCGATGGCCTCGTCGACGATCTGCGGGCAGATGAAGTGGACGTGGCAGTCGATGGCGCCGGCGGTGAGGATGCGGCCGTTGCCGGCCATGATCTCGGTCGACGGCCCGATCACCAGCGCCGGGTGCACACCCGTCATCGTGTCGGGGTTGCCCGCCTTGCCGATACCGACGATGCGGCCGTCGCGCACCCCGACGTCGGCTTTCACGATGCCCCAGTGGTCGACGATGAGGGCGCCGGTGATGACCAGATCGGGCGTTCCGTCGGCGCGGGTGCGACCCGACTGCCCCATCGATTCACGGATCACCTTGCCGCCACCGAACACGGCTTCGTCGCCGCCCACGCACAGGTCGCGCTCCACCTCCACCACCAGATCGGTGTCGGCCAGGCGCACCCGGTCGCCTGCGGTGGGGCCGAACAGTTGGCGGTAGCGGGCGCGGTCGATCTCAACCATCGAGCCGCCCTCCCGTCTCGCCGCGGAGGCCGGCCACGATGCGGTCGCCGCCGAGTGGCACGAGGGCGACCTGTCGTTCGAGGCCGGGTTCGAAGCGCACCGAGGTGCCCGCCGGGATGTCGAGCCGGAGGCCACGAGCGGCTGCCCGGTCGAACAGCAGCGCCGGGTTGGCTTCGGCGAAGTGGTAGTGCGAACCCACCTGCACCGGGCGGTCGCCGACGTTCACCACCCGCAGCGTGGTGGTGGGCAGGCCGGCGTTCAACACGATCGTGCCCTCGGGGCCGGTCACCGCTCCGGGCGCTCGGCCTGCGGCAGGGCCGCTCATCGGATCGGCTGGTGCAGCGTGACCAGCTTCGTGCCGTCGGGGAACGTGGCCTCCACCTGGACCTCGTCGATCATCTCGGCGATGCCCTCCATCACGTCGTCGCGGGTGAGCACGTGACGGCCGGCATCCATCAGGTCGGCGACCGTACGGCCGTCGCGCGCGGCCTCGAACACCCACGAGGTGAGGATGGCCACGCTCTCGGGATAGTTCAGTTTCAGCCCGCGGGCTCGCCGCTTCTCGGCCACTTCGGCGGCGACATGGATCATCAGCCGCTCCTGCTCGTGTTGCGACAGGTGCATGGCCGCACTGTACGGGGGCCAGGTTTCCGCTCTGTTACGCGCTCGGCAGGGCCGCCGGCTCAGCGCATCCGGGCGATCATCCGCTCCTCCACCTCGGCGAGGTGGCTCTCGATCTCGGCCTGGGCGGCGCACTCGTCGCCCGCCACGATGGCCGCGGCGATGCGGTGGTGTGCGGCAACCGACCGCTTGATCACGTCGCTGACCGCACGGTTGTTGGCCTTCGACGCGAGCAGGTCGTGGAAGTCGTCGGACGAGAACAGGCTGGCCAGCACCTTGCCGCACAGTTCGGCCAGCAGCTCGTTGCCACACGCGCCGGCGAGCGCCGAGTGGAACTCGCGGTCGAGTTGCCGGAACGCCTCGAGCGACATCGACGGCTCGAAACCGGCAGCGATCTCGGCGATGCGGGAACGCTGTTCGTCGGTGGCGTTGGCGGCGGCCAACTGGGCGATGGGCAGCTCGAGGATGCGGCGCACGGCGAACAGCTCGCGCACCCGGTGCTTGCGGTAGTCGTCGCCGTCGAGGCGCACCTCGGGCAGGCGTTCGGCCACATACGACCGGTTGCCCCGCTTCTCGATGAGGCCCATGGTGAGCAGACCCTGCACCGCCTCACGGATGGAGGTGCGCGCCACGTCGAACTGCTCGGACAACTCGCGCTCGGAGGGCATCGACGCGCCGGGCGGCAACGCACCCGACCGGATCTCCTGCTCGATGGCGTCGCGCACGGTTGCCGACACGGTGCGGCGAGCAATCGGCGTGAAACGTGACGACATCTCCTGCTTCCCTGGCCAGTCACCCGGGGCCGGCACCGAATGCGCCGAACCTCGGAATGGATGCGCGGCGACACTACCCCTGTTCCGCAGACCATGCGCGACCGTCGCGGCAGTTGGAGCAGGCGCCCGACCCAGGCACCCGACTCAGGCCGCGGGAAGGGCGACCTCATCGAGCGGCACACCGCAGCGGGCGGCGAGCGCTTCCACCACCAGGTCGTGGTCGGCACGCTGGGGCAGACCCGACACCGTGACCACTCCCACGCAGCCCGTCCCGCGCACCAACAGCGGGAACCCCCCACCGTGCGCGGCATGGTCGCGAGGGTCGAGCGCCATCAGGTCGAGGATCGACCGCTCGTCGCGCAGTTCCTCGCGACCCACGGCGTACGACGGTCGGTGCAGCACCTCCACCACGTTGCGCTTGCGGCGCGCCCAGTCGGCGTTGGCGGGCGCCGTGCCGGGCATGGCGGTGAGGAACACGGTGGCACCGTGCAGTCGCACCTCGATGGTGACCGCAACACCACGGGCCTCGGCCCGGGCGCGCAGATTGGTGCCCAACTCCCACGCGGCCTGCTCGTCGAACGCAGCGAACTGGAGCCGCTGCAACTGCACCTCGATACGCGCCAGGTCGGCGACAGGGTCACTCATGCCCTCTGTGATAGCAGCCCGGACAGCGTCGGAGGATCCCGATCCGAGGAGGATGCCCTCGCCGAACCTCGCCTCAGGTGCCAGCACTGCTGTCGGTCGCAGCAGCGTGGCCGTCGTCGAGTGCCCGGCTGCGCAGGAACAGCACAGCGAGA
>JBEICS010000081.1:0-7833 GCA_040383925.1 Acidimicrobiaceae bacterium
ACTCGCTGTCATCTGCGTCGAGCGCGACCGGCTCGACCGGCTCGACAGGCTCGACCGGCTCGGGCACGGGGCCGGGACCGCGGCGCACCACCAGCACGACGGCACCGATGACGATCATCGCCAACGCCACCCACTGGTTCCAGCGCAGGCCGCCCACCTCGCTGGTCGGGTCGATGCGCATGCCCTCGATCCAGAACCGGCCGATGCCGTAGCCGATGAGGTACACCGCCATCAGGTTGCCGGCGCGGAGCTTGAAGCGCCGGTCGATCCACAACAGCAGCCCGCACAGCGCCAGGTTCCACAGCGACTCGTACAGGAAGGTGGGATGGAACGTCGTGCCCGGCGGGTAGCCGGCCTTCGCCGCGGTGTCGTCGCTCACCTCGAGGGCCCACGGCAGGGTGGTGGGGCCGCCGAACAACTCCTGGTTGAACCAGTTGCCCCACCGGCCGATGGCCTGGGCCAGCGGGATACCGGGCGTGACGCAGGTGACCGCCACGGGTACGTCGAGCCCGCGCCGCTTGGCTGCGTAGAGACCCACGGCGACACCCAACGCGATGCCGCCGGGGATGCCGAGGCCGCCCTTCCAGATGGCGAAGATGCGCAACGGGTCGTCGGAGAACGAGTCCCACGACGTGGCGACGTGGTAGAGCCGCGCCCCGATCACCCCTCCGAGCACACCCCACATGCCCACTGCTGCTGCGTCGTCGCGTGTGCCGGCACCGCGTGCCTCGAGCCGACGTCCGAACAGCCAGATGCCGGCGACCACGCCCAGTGCGATGAGCACGCCGTAGGCGTGGATGGTGAGCGGTCCGATGTCGATGGTGCCGTCGGACGGGCTCGGGATCGAGGCCGGTATCGATGCGGGGAGGTGGTGCATCATCGCTGCCGAAGGTCAGACGCCGCCGAGGCGGCGGGCGAACTCGACCGTGCGCTCGAAGATGATGTGCTTGTCGTAGTCCTGAGTGGCCACGTGGTAGCTGCGCTCGAGCAGCACCCGCTCGACGGGGCCTCCGTAGTTGGCCTGCAGGTAGTCGGCCTGGGCCGGCTCGACCACATGATCGTTCGGCGAGGTGAGCAGCAGCAACGGCATGGTGATGGACGGGTAGTGCTGGGCCAGCGGGGCCAAGCCGTCGTTCACCAGCGACAGCAGGCACCGCACCGGCGTGCCCTCGTACGCAGACTCCTGCACGTCGGGATCGGCGATGTCGCTGCCGATGCCCGGGATGACCTCGGTGCCGCCATCGAGCATGCCCTGCACCATCGCCACCACTTCCGGCGGTTGGGGCTGGGTGGCCGGGTTCACGCACACCAGACCGAGCACCTCGGGATGGTCGGCGCCCACCCGCAGCGTGAGTGCACCGCCCATGCTGAGGCCGGCCACCACCACCTTCGGCACACGCGCGGCGAGGCGCTGGTAGGCGGCCTCGGCCTCGCCGGCCCAGTCGGCCCACGAGGTGGTGAGCATGTCGTCGACCGTCGTGCCGTGCCCGGGCAGCCGGGGCAGTTCAACGTGCAGGCCGGCTGCGGCACACGCCTCGGCCATGCCGCGCATCGACGACGGGTTACCGGTGAAGCCGTGGATCACCAGCACACCGACGGGCTCGGCGCCCTCGTGCGACCAGGCCTCGGCACCAGGGATGAGTGCATCAGTCATGGGGGCAGTATGTCAGCGCACCGTGCGTCAGCGGTACGGGTCGTTGTCGCTCAGCGGTTCGTCCCACCACTCCCCCGGTACAGCCTTGGTCTCCCAGTCGGGGAACGGGTAGATGCAGTTCACCGGGCAGGCGGGCAGGCACTTGTCGCAGCCGCTGCACAACTCGGGGATGATGACGACGTCGGGGCCGTGGTTGAAGATGGCCCCGAAGTGCGGTGGGCAGTGGCGCAGACAGGCGTCGCAGTTGATGCACTCGAGCATCTCGATGCGCACCGGCAGGTTCTTCCACTTCGGGTTGCGGGTGCGGCTGTCGATCCGCTCGGCTCGTGTGGCGCCCATCGGGCCAGTGTAGGCAACAGCCCCGGTCGACCTCCGAGCGCCGCGAATGCGACCGCCTGCCTTGACCGGACGGTCAAGGTGGTGATCGACTGGCCCGGTGACCGCGACTGCGAGCCGCACGCACACCGAGCAGGGCCTCGAACGCAAGCACCAATTGCTCGAGGCAGCCGCCCGGCTGTTCTCGACCAAGGGCTATTCGAACACCCGCATCGCCGACATCTGCGCCGAGGCCGGGGTGGCCAAGGGCCTGATGTACTGGTACTTCCCCACCAAGCAGAGTCTGTTCGCCGAACTGGTGCGCACGATGCGCCAGCAACTGCGCCGCACCCAGGCCGCGGCGATGGACCCGACGGCCGACGCCATCACCCGCATCCGCCAGGGCACGGTGGCCTCGGTGCTGTTCATGGCCGAGCACCGCGCCTACTTCGCGCTGCTCGACGTCGAGCGTGCCGACGACGAGGTGGCGGGCATCCTGCGCGCCGGCAGCGATGTGTACGCGAACGACCTCGTGCGCCTGGTGCGTGAGGCCCAGCGCGCCGGGCAGTTGGCCGATGCCGACCCACAGCTCTACGCCACCGGGGTGATGGGGGCCGTGGCGTCGTTCAGTCACGCGCTGCGTCACGGCAGCATCGACGCCACGGCCGGCGAACTGGCCGCGTTCGTCGGCGACTGGGTGGCCCGGGCACTGCAGGGCACCCTGCCTGCCTGACACTGGGCCCACCTGACCCTGGGCCTGCCTGACTGGCGGTCAGTTGGCCGCGTCGTCGAGGTCGGCGAACAGACCGACCATCTCCACACGCAGCATCGGGCGCGTGGCGTCGTCGGAACCGCTGGCCGGTTCGGTGGGTTCGGTCGGTGGCGCCGAGGATGCGGCAGCGATGCGGGCTTCCGAGCGGGCCTCGATGTCGTCGCGCAGTTCGGCAGCGAGGTCGGGGTACATGCGCAGCATGATCTGCAAAAAGGCGTCGACGAGGCGGGGCTCGAAGTGCGAACCGCTCGACGCGATGACGTACCGCGTGGCCTCGGCCCGGCTCCACGCCCGCTTGTAGGGCCGCTCGCTGATGAGGGCGTCGTACACGTCGGCCACCGCCACGATGCGTCCCGACAGTGGGATGGTGCCGCCCATCAGCCCGGTCGGGTAGCCGGTACCGTCCCAGCGCTCGTGATGGTTCAGTGCCACCTCAGCAGCGAGTTGGATGAGCGGCGAACTGCTGCCCGACAGGATCTCGGCACCGACCGTGGTGTGGGTCTTCATCACCTCGAACTCGGCCGAGGTGAGCGGGCCGGCCTTCAACAAGATGGCGTCGGGGACGGCCACCTTGCCGATGTCGTGCAGACGCCCGGCCAGGCGCAGGCGGTCGGCGAACTCGTCGCCTTCGCCCAGTTCGGCGGCGATCTGGCGCGACATGTCGCCCACCCGCACGGTGTGCTCGCCCGTGTCGGTGTCGCGGAACTCAGCGATGACGGCCAGACGCTGGAACGCCTCGAGCTGGTACTCCTCGAGGTCGTACGTGCGGCCCCGCACGAGTTCTTCCAGTTCGCCCGTGCGCAGGCGGAGGATCTCGGCCTGCTGGCGTGCGGCTTCGGTGTCGTGGGCGATCTGCAGGGTCTTGATGCGCAGATCGGTGCCCTGGCTGAACAGCACCTGATGCCGCTCGAAGCGGGCCTCTTGGTGGAACAGCGCCCGCTCGTAGTTGCCGATCTGCTTGTACAGGTCGGCGAGTTGGGTGTGGGCCCGCAACTCGAACTCGAGCAGGTTGTGGTTGACGGCGATGGCGAGCGCGCGGTCGCACTGTTCGATGGCAGCAGTGGGGTTGCGAGCGGCGCGCTGCAGCTGCGCCCGGGCCAGCGCCAGCGTGCACATCGACGTGGCCGCGGCGCCCGTGTCGCGCTCGTCGAGCGCGATGCGTTCGGCCTCGGCCAGGCACGCCTCGGCCTGATCGAGTGCGTCGAGCGCGCAGTACGACGTCGACAACTGGGCGAGGATGCGCGGCACCCAGTCGTCGAAGTGCACACGGGCGAGTTCGAGCGCCGATTCGCCGAGGCTGACGGCGAGCAGGTGCTCGTTGCGCTCGGCACGCACCTCGGCCATGTTCGCCATCGTGACCATGTCGTGGTCGGGGCGGCCCGACCCGCGGTTGGCGGTGAGCGCGGCCTCGTAGGTGACCAGTGCCCGGTCGCTGTCGCCGAGCGAATGGTGGATGATGGCGATGGTGTTCAGCAGCGGGCCCTCACCGGTGGTGAGGCCTGCCAGGCGGTGCAGTTCGAGCGCATGCAGGGCCGCGTCGAGCGCATCGGAGTAGTTGCCGGCGTCGTAGTGGATGAGGCCGATCAGGTTGACCGCACGCACCTCCATCGACGGTGCACCCACGCGCCGGGCCAGGTCGCGCGCATCGAGCGCCACCGAGAACGCGTTGTCGGCGTGTGCGGCACGGTACGCGATCGACGCCAGGCGGTACAGCGCCTCGGCCTCGCCGATGCCGTCGTTGAGCGTGTGTGCGAGCACACGCGCCTGCTGTGCCATCGACCGGGCGGCATCGAGATCGGAGCCCTCGCAGGCGATCGCGTCATCGAGCAGTTCGCGCACCGACTTGGCCACCGGGGTGCCCTCGGTGGTCGGCGTGATCCGGATGGCCAGGGGGCACCTCCTTCGGTTGCTCGTCGCGGTCGATGAACGGGAGTGCAGCGACGCGCGAGCGCGCGACGCGGCACAGGGTTCGCGGGCGAGATTACCGACCCCTCCGCGGGCGAACGGGGATGACCCCCGACGGGCGCCGATGGCCACCTCGTATCGTGGTGCCGATGAGCACCACCTCGCGACGGATCGAGTCCTCCGCCGTCGCCGCGCTGGCACCCGTGCTCACCATCCTGCCCGTGTCGCTCGTCGCCCTCCTGGTGTTCTGGCTGCCCGTCCATCTCGTGTGGGACGTGAGCTACGTCACCTTCGTGCTCGTCTACCTCGCGGGTGCCGTCTTGCTGTTCGTCCGCCCCGTCCAGGTCACGCTCCTCACCCGCCTGCTCGGGGCCCGCCAACCCGACCGTTCCGAGCGTGCCCGGCTCGAGACCGCCTGGCGGTCGGTGCTGGAGGCGGCTCGGCTGCCGTCGAATCGGTACGTGCTGGCGGTGCTGCCATCAGACGAACTCAACGCCTTCGCCTGCGGTGGCCACCTGGTGGTGGTGTCGTCGTTGGCGGTCGACACCCTGCCGCGCGACGAACTGGCCGGGGTGCTGGCCCATGAGTTGAGCCACCATCTCGGCTTCCATACCGTGGCGCTGTCGGTGGCGCAGTGGCTCAGCGTGCCTGTGCAGGTGCTGGCCCGCATCGGGTTCTTCCTGCAGAACGTGGCGTCGGCGGCCACCTCCAGTTACGCCAGCCATTCAGCATCGCTCACCGTGCTCGGGCGCCTCGTCTCGGCACTGCTCACCGCCGTGTCGTGGGTGTTCCTCGCCGGCCTCATCGTCGCCAACGCAGTAGGCAACGTCGCGGGCAAAGGGTCCGAGTTCCAGGCCGATGCCCGCGCCGTGCAACTGGGCTTCGGCCGCGAGCTGTCGAGTGCCCTGCGTCGTGTGGTGTCGATGGGCGGCGGCACTCGACCCCTCGGCTGGCGCGAGCGGTTGGGTGCCACCCACCCGCCGGCCCGCACGCGAATCGCCAAGATCGAAGCCACGCGCCGAGCCAGAGCCACCGCTCGGCCGTAGCGTCTTGGCCCATGTCAGCATCCATCGAAGCAACCGACCTGGTGCGCCGGTTCGGCGACACCGAGGCCGTGGCCGGCGTCTCGCTCAGCATCGCACCGGGTGAGATCTACGGCTTCCTCGGCCCCAACGGCGCAGGCAAGAGCACCACGGTGCGCGTGCTCACCACCCTGCTCACCCCCACCAGCGGCGACGCCATCGTGGCCGGCCACAGTGTGCGCACCGCACCCGAGCAGGTTCGGCTGCGCATCGGCGTGGCCTTGCAGGAGGCAGCACTCGACCCGAAGCAGACCGGGCGCGAACTGCTCGACATGCAGGGCCGCCTGTACGGCCTCACCCGCAGCGAGCGCGCCCAGCGCCTCGACGACCTGCTGCAGCTGGTGTCGATCGGCGACGCCATCGACCGGCGCATCGGCACCTACTCGGGCGGCATGAAGCGCCGCCTCGACCTGGCGGCGGCCCTGGTGCACCAACCCGAGGTGCTGTTCCTCGACGAGCCCACCACCGGCCTCGACCCGGCCAGCCGGGCATCGGTGTGGGAGGAGGTGCGCTACCTGAACGAGCAGTTGGGCATGACCATCTTCCTCACCACCCAGTACCTCGAAGAGGCCGACGCGTTGGCGCACCGGGTGGGCATCATCGCCCGCGGCCGCATCGTGGCCGAGGGCACCCCCACCGAGTTGAAGCGCCAGATCGGCAGCGACGTCATCGTCGTGCACACGGGCCGGGGTGGCGCCGACCCGGCCGTTGCCGCGCTCGCGCAGGTGGCCGGCCTCGACCACATCGAGACCAGCGGGCACGAGGTGCTCATCTCGGTCACCAACGGTGCTGCCGCAATCAGCCCGGTGGCCGTCGCCCTGGCCGAGGCGGGCATCCAGGTGGAGGGCCTCACGCTGCGCACCCCCACCCTCGACGACGTGTTCCTGCACACCACCGGTGTGCGCCTGCAGGAGGATGCAGCATGAGCCTCGACAGCCCCCGCATCCACTCCGGTCGTGTGCAGCCGCGGAGTGCCGGGTTCCTCCACGACCTGCGCACGGTGTCGCTACGCGCCCTGCGCCTCACGCTCCGCGAACCCGAGGCGTTCATCCCAGCACTCGCCATCCCGGTGTTCTTCTTCGTCGTCAACGTCGGCGCACTGCAGTCGTTCGTGGAGGGCAGCCTGCCTCCGGGCTTCGACTACAAGGCGTTCCAGCTGCCGGTGTCGGTGGTGTTCGCCGTCACCGGTGTCAGCCGGGCGAGTTCGCTCGTCATCGACATCCAAGACGGCTACTTCGACCGGTTGCTGCTCACGCCGGTGCGACGCGGCACGCTGCTGCTCGGCCTGATGAGCGCCGACCTGGCGCTCATCCTGGCCCTCGCCGTGCCGGTCACCCTGCTCGGCGTGCTGGTGGGCGTGTCGTCGGCCACCGGTGTGCTCGGGCTGCTGGCGTTCGTGATCGTCGGCGGGTTGTGGGGCCTCGCGTTCACAGGCTTCCCATACGCGCTGGCGCTGCGCACCGGCAACCCGGCAGCGGTGAACAACGCGTTCTTGTTGTTCTTCCCGTTCGCGTTCCTCACCACCGCCTACCTGCCGAGCGCGCAGATGACCGGTTGGCTCGGCACCGCGGCGAAGTTCAACCCCGTCACCTATCTGCTCGACGCGATGCGCGCGCTCCTGATGGATGGCTGGGAGTGGGACCGCATCGGCAAGGGCCTGCTCGCCATCGCCGTGGTGGGCGGCGTGTCGTTCGGCCTTGCCTTCGCCGCCCTGCGCGGCCGGGTCACCCGCGCGTAGATCTGGCCCTCCGGGTGCCGACTACGGTGCCCCACATGCAACTCGCTCACGAGATCGTCGGCGACGGACCGGTCGCCATCGTCGTCCACGGCATCACCGAGTCGCGCGAGACCTGGCGACCGCTCATCGAACCGCTCTCACGGCACTACACGGTCATCGCCGTCGATCTGCGCGGACACGGGCACAGCGCCCCGGGCGACCTCTACGACCCCATCACCTTGGCGAGCGATGTTCGCGAAACCGTGCTCGCCGCGGGTGTGGCCGGTGTCGACGAGGCGCTGCTCGTGGGCCACTCGCTCGGCGGCATCGTGGTGAGCGCCTACGGGGCGATGAACCCCACTCGCGGCATCGTCAACGTCGATCAGCC
>JBEICS010000082.1:0-7816 GCA_040383925.1 Acidimicrobiaceae bacterium
CCGCCGCCTCGATGCGGGTGCCGTGGTCGGACGCATCGGGCCCGACACCCAACTCATCGTGCCCATCGCCAACGGCGAGCCGGTCACCCTGCTCGACGCCGTCGAGGCCGGGGCCGACGCACTCGACGGCGTGAGCGTGCACCAGATGCACGCCCTGCACGACCGGCCAACCCTGCACGGTGCGTTCGGCGACCGGTTGCGGCACTACTCGTACTTCTTGTCGCACATCACCCGCGCACGCTTCCACGAAGGCAGCATCGACCTGGTGCCGAACCACTTCTCGGAGGTGTACGAACTGATGCGGCGGCGCGCCACGCGGCCGTACGTGTTGGCATCGGTGTCGCCGCCCGACCGCCACGGCAACTTCTCGCTCGGGGTGAGCGCCGACTACACCGCCAGCTTCATCGGCCGGGCACCGTTCTTCGTCGAGGTGAACGAGCGGATGCCGCGCACCGCTGGCCGCAACCAGATCCACGTGTCGCAGGTCGACGGCTGGGTACACGCCGACTACCCGTTGGTGGAGGTGCCGCCCGCCGTGCCCACCGATGTCGACCGGCGCATCGGTGCCTTCGTTGCCGAGCGGGTGCCCGACGGCGCCACCATCCAGGCCGGTATCGGTGCCATCCCCAACGCCGTGCTCGCCCACCTCACCGGCCACCGCGACCTCGGCGTGCACACCGAGCTGATGAGCGACGGCCTGATCGACCTCATCGAGTCGGGCACCGTGAACGGCACCCGCAAGACCAACAACCGCCTGAAGGTGATCGGCACCTTCGCCCTCGGCACCCAGCGGCTGTACGACTTCATCGCCGACAACCCCACCATCGAACTGTGGCCGGCGCGATATGTGAACGACCCACGCGTCATCGCCCGCGACGCGAACTTCGTGTCGATCAACGCCAGCCTGGCCGTCGACTTCCTCGGGCAGTGCGCCAGCGAGACCATCGGCGGGCGGTACTACTCGTCGTCGGGCGGCCAGAGCGACTTCGCCCGCGGTGCCGCCTACAGCGAGGGCGGCCAGAGCTTCATCGTGCTCCAGTCCACCGCACGCGACGGTGAGGTGAGCCGCATCGTGCCGCAACTGGCAGCGGGCGACGTGGTGACCACCCCGAAGAACACCGTCGACATGGTGGTCACCGAGTTCGGCGTGGCCGAACTGCGCGGCCGGTCGATCCGCGAGCGCACGCGGGCCCTCATCGCCGTCGCTCATCCACGCTTTCGCGAGCAACTCGAGCAGGCTGCGCGCGAACTGCGCTTCATCTGACGGTCGCCCGTCAGCCGAGGAAGCGGGTGACGGCGTCGAGGTCGTAGGGACGCAGGCAGGTCATCACCAGTCGCCCCACGCCGATCGACGCCCAGTACCGGCGCCGCGGGTGATCGGGGTCGGCGAGGGCGTCGTCCCACCGCGTCCACACCGAATTCGTGAACGGCTCGGTGGCGCGAGAGGAGCCGGCTCGCTCGAGACGCGCCGCGTCGAGCAGCACCTCGAGGTCGTCGTGATCGGCACGCACGTTCAACCCGTCGCAGCGGCGGGCCGCCAATTGGGCGAGGGGCACGCTGTTCACACCCACGTACACCGGAGGACGTGGCGTCGGCCGCGGGTAGGCCAGAGCGTCGCCCTCGGCCCGATCGGGAGCGGTCGACCACAGGCGGTCGAGTTCGTCGAGGCCGGCCTCGAACCGGAGGTGCCGTTCGGCGATGGTGCGGCCGAGGTCGATGCCGAGATCGCGGTGCTCGGCCGACCAGATCGTGCCAGGTGCCGCACCGGCCCCGAGGCCGAGCCGCAGCCGACCGCCGCTGATGTGCTGCACCGACGCCGCTGCCATGGCCATCACACCGGGATTGCGATTGGCCATGTTCACCACCATCGACCCGAGGCCGATGCGCGTCGTGGCTGCGGCATAGGCACCCAGCAGGGTGAAGCACTCGAGCATCGTGGTGCCCGACAGCAACGACCCATCGAAGTGGTCGAAGACCCACACCGTGTCGAAGCCTGCCTGCTCGGCGGCCAGTACACCCTCGAGCAGACGTGGCCACGGCTCGACCGCCGGGTTGAGTTGGATGTCGACGATCATCGCAGGACGCTCTCTCCGGCCAGCACCGTGACCGATCGTGGGGGAACAACGACGGTATCGCCGACGACGAGCCGCTCGCCGGACCCAGTACTGCCGGATCGAAGACTGGGGGCAGGCGCGGCGACGGTGGAGCACTCGACCCGCCACGGCCCTGGTTCGTGCACCCGGAACGTCAGCGGCTCCCACCACATGTTGGCCATCACGTACAGCTGGTCGGTGGCCCAGGCCAGCGAGCGGCTCTCGTGACGCTCGTCGGGCATCACGTCGACCCCGTAGCAGCGCACGCCACCATGCAGCAGGTCGCCCCCCACGCGGCGCCGCAGCGCGATGAGCGACTGCACGAACCGGTACAGCTGCCGCCAGTCGTCGAGGCGCCCCCAGTCGACCCAGGTGAGCGGGCTGTCGATGTCGTACGGGTTGTCGTGGCCCTCCTGGGTGCGGGCGAACTCGTCGCCCATCACGAACATCGGTGTGCCGGCCGAGAGCAGCAGCAGGGCAAACGCGTTGCGCAGCATCTGCGGCCGCAACTCGGACCCGCAGTCCCACGAGTGATGGCGGTCGCTGGTGACGATGGTGAGGTCGTGCAAGGTGAGGCCGTCGTGCGCGGTGACGAAGTTGATGCTGCGCGCCGGGTCGTCGGGGAACAGGTCGGGGCTGCCCGAGACGCGCTGGATCATGCCCGGCACCCGGCCCGGCTCGCCGCGCAGGAAGCCGCGCACGTCGTCGCGGAACCGGTCGTTCCACTGTGCCCAGCGAGCGTCGGGGAAGCCCGGGCCCACCTGGTACGCAGCGAGGTCCCACGCCTCGGCCACCAAGCGCACACCGCGCGCCTGTGCCCAGTCGCCGATGCGGTGCACGAGTTCGCCGCCATCGCGCGCGAGGACGGAGGCGAGGTCGAAGCGGAACCCGTCGATGCCCAACGCGGCGTAGCGGTCGAGGGCCTCCATCACGAGGTGGCGCACCGTGGGGTCGGACGGGTCGATGGTGTTGCCGCAGCCCGTGTCGTCGACGTAGCGGCCGTCGCCGTGGTGCAGGTACGAACCGGCGTCGTCGAGCCCGCGCAGACTGCGTGTGGGGAGTTCCGCATCGCCCTCACCGGTGTGGTTGAACACCACGTCGAGCCACACCTCGATGTCGCGTTCGTGGGCGCAGGCGACGAGGTGGGCCAGCGCTGCGGCCGGGTCGTCGCCGGCGGCGAAGGGCCGATGGACGGCACCCCACACGAGGGGCATGTAGCCCCAGTAGTTGTCGGCCGGGTCGAACGGGTGCACCGGCATCAGCTCGATCACGTTCACGCCGAGATCGACGAGATGGTCGAGCCGTTCGATCACCCCTTCGAACGACCGGGCGAAGCCGCGGACATGCATCTCGTACACCACCGGGTCGGGGTGCAGTCGGGCGATTCGCTGTCCCGCTGGCCACGCACCACGGAAGCGGCCGAGAGGCACACCATCGACCAACTCCACGTCAGCGGCAGCGGGGTCGAGCAGCGGGCCCACCCCGTCGGCGACGAGCCAGTAGCGGTCGCCGTCGTCGGCCTCCACGGCGGCCGTCCAGTTGCCGCCGTCGCGCTGCATCGCCACGGTACGACGCGCGCCGCTCGCCGCCGACTCGACGACGAGGTCGAGCTGTGCCACCTGCGGCGCGTGCACACGGACGGAACGGACGACTCCCATGGGGCACCAGCATGGCAGCCGCCCTAACCTGAACGGCGATGTCCAGTTCCACGATGCCCACCGAGGTCACCACTGCGCTCGCCGCGCACGGCTACCTCGCCGACGAGGGACTCGCCACGGCGATCTTCCTCGCCCTGTCGCTGAAGCGGCCCCTCCTGCTCGAGGGCGAGGCCGGCGTGGGCAAGACCGAGGTGGCCAAGGTGCTCAGCCGCTGGACCGGCGGCCGTCTCATCCGCCTCCAGTGCTATGAGGGCATCGATGCATCGCAGGCCGTCTACGACTGGGACTATTCGCGCCAACTGCTCCACCTGCGCGCCGCCGAGGCCTCGGGCGAGGCCCGCGACTTGGGCACGGGCGGCCTCGAGGACCAGCTCTACCACGAGCGGTTCCTGCTGAAGCGGGCGCTGCTGCAGGCCATCGACCACCGCAGCGAGAACCCGCCCGTGCTGCTCATCGACGAGATCGACCGTGCCGACGACGAGTTCGAGGCCTACCTGCTGGAAGTGCTGAGCGACTACCAGATCACCGTGCCCGAACTGGGTGTGTTCACCACGGCCCGGCCACCCATCGTCATCCTCACCTCGAACCGCACCCGCGACGTGCACGACGCGCTGAAGCGCCGCTGCCTGTACCACTGGGTCGAGCACCCCACGTTCGAACGCGAAGTGAAGATCGTGCGGATGCGTGTGCCGCACGTGGCCGAGCCGCTCGCCCGTCAGGTGGCTGCCGCCGTCGAGGTGATGCGCACGAAGAACCTGTACAAGCCACCGGGCGTGGCCGAGACCATCGACTGGGCCACGGCGCTCGCTGCGCTGGGCGTGAGCGAACTCGACGAGCACACTGTCGAGGCCACCCTCGGCGCCGTGCTGAAGTACCGCGAAGACCAGGACAAGGTGCGCCAGGCGCCTGGCATCGCCGACATCGTGAAGCAGGCGTTCGAGCGCGGCGCCTTCCACGGCTGATGACCGACCTCGCCGACCAGGGCACCCGACTGGCGGTCACCTACGCCCGTCTGCTGCGCCGACTGGGTCTCGCCGTTCCCATCGGCAGCGTGCTCGACTTCGGCGAGGCCCTCGGCCTGGTGGGTATCGACGACCGCGACGGTGTGTACTGGGCGGGCCGCGCCACGCTGGTGCACCGGCCCGAAGACATCGGCCTCTACGACCGAGCGTTCGCGGTGTTCTGGGAGCGACGGTCGGGCACCGTCGAACCCGAACCGGCCGAGCCGCTGAAGATCACGCTCGCCATCGACGACGGCTCCGACGACAGCGGCGACGGCGACCAGGGCGAGGCCAGCGACGACCCGATGCTGCAACTGCGCTTCTCGGCCGCCGAGGTGCTGCGCCACAAGGACTTCGCTGCGTGCAGCGACGACGAACTGGCCGAGGCCCAGGCCTACATGAGTTCGCTGCGCTTCGCCGGGCCACCGCGGCGCAGTTTCCGACACCGGCGCTCGTCGCGCGGGCGCAAGCCCGACATCCGCTCCACGGTGCGCGCCTCGCTGAAGGCCGGCGGTGAGCCGATCGAGCGGTACTGGCTCGAACCGGGCGAACGGCTGCGCCGCCTGGTGCTGTTGCTCGACGTGAGCGGCTCGATGGAGCCCTATGCCCGCGGCCTGTTGCGGTTCATCCAGGCCGCCGTCGCCGGACGCCAGCGGGTGGAGGCCTTCGCGCTCGGTACCCGCCTCACACGCGTCACCCGCGAACTGTCGAGCCGCGACCCCGACCGGGCACTGCAGCGCGCCGGCGAGCGGGTGGTCGACTGGAGCGGTGGCACGCGCCTCGGCGAGTGCCTGCGCACGTTCAACGACGAGTGGGGAGTACGTGGCATGGGCCGCGGCGCGATCGTGGTGGTGCTGTCCGACGGGTGGGACCGCGGCGACCCCGAGCTACTGGGCGAGCAGATGCGCCGACTGCAGCGCATCACCCACCGCATCGTGTGGGTGAACCCGCTGAAGGTCACTCCGGGCTACGCGCCTCTGGCACGCGGCATGGCGGCGGCCCTACCGTATGTCGACGCCTTCGTCGAAGGGCACTCGGTGGCAGCGATGGAAGAACTCGCTGCCGTCATCTCGGCCCACAGCCTGAACGGATTGGAGCACCATGCGCGAACTGTTCGATGACATCGATCGTTGGCAGCACGAGGGCAAGCGGGTCGCCGTGGCGCGGGTGGTCGACATCCTCGGGTCGGGCCCTCGCGAACCGGGTGCGGCCATGGCCGTGAGCGATCAGGGCGAGGTGGCCGGCAGCGTGAGCGGCGGCTGCGTGGAGGGTGCCGTCGTGTCGGAGGCGATGGCCGTCCTGCACGGCGAGCGGGGCCCTGGCATCGTCTCGTTCGGCTACAGCGACGACGAGGCCTTTGCAGTGGGACTCACCTGCGGTGGCACCATCCGCCTCTACATCGAAGCCCTCGACTGGTGAGCCGGCGATGAGCCTCTACACCACCTTGCGCGACCGGCTGCGCAGCCAGCAGCCGACGGCGCTGGTCACCGTCGTCGACGGTGTGGGCGTCGGCGCCAAGTTGCTCGTCGTGCCCGACGGCGAACCCCAGGGCACCCTCGGCAACGCCGAACTCGACCGCATCGTCGCCCGCGATGCGCTGGCCGAACTCGAGGCCGGACGCTCGGGCATCCGCCACTACGGCCCCGAGGGTCAGACCACTCCGGAAGACCTGGTCGACTCGCCGACGGTGTCGGTGTTCGTCGAGAGCTGGGCTCCCCCGCCGCAGATGTGGATCTTCGGAGCGGTCGACTTCACTGCCGCGCTGTCGCGGGTGGCCAAGGTGCTGGGCTACCGCGTCATCGTGTGCGACGCCCGCGAGGTGTTCGCCACTCGGCGCCGCTTCCCCGCCGCCGATGAGGTGGTGGTCTCGTGGCCTGGTCCGCTGTTCGACCAGCGCGGCGCCCAACTCGGCACGCGCGATGCGGTGTGTGTCCTCACCCACGACTCGAAGTTCGATGTCCCCGCGGTGCGCGGCGCGCTCGCCACCCGGGTGGGCTACATCGGCGTGATGGGTAGCCGCAAGACGCACGACAAGCGCACCGAGCGACTCCGCGAGGCAGGCGTCACCGAGACTGAATTGGCCCGGCTGATGTCGCCGATCGGACTCGACCTCGGGGCACGCACACCGGAGGAGACCGCGATCTCCATCTGTGCCGAGATCATCGCTCGACGGACCGGGCGCTTGGCCCCGTCGCTGCGCGACGCCTCGGGTCCCATTCACAGTTGACGCACTGCTCGCTGTGGCGGCGGCTCACTCGGTGGGGTCGCCGAAGCGGACGGAGCGCCGCTTCAGCACGTCGACCTCGACGGTGCGCCCACGCTGCGGCGAGTGGACGATGGCCCGGTCGACACCGAGCCACATCATCACGTGGCCCGGGTACTGGACGAGGTCGCCGGCCTGAGCGGTCTGCGGATCGCGGGGCTCGGCCGAGCGGATCTGGGCGCTGCTGTTGCGGGGCAGGGCGAACCCGGCCTGGCTCCAGGCGTAGGTGGTGAGACCCGAGCAGTCGAAGCCCTGGCCAGGCTTGCTGGTGTTGCGTCGGTACGGCACACCCAACTGGCTGAGTGCGGCGAGGAGCGCCCGCTGGTGCTCGAGGTCGGCAGCCGCCCATGCCGAGGCCATCGCCTCGGGGCTCAGCGCCAGACGACCGGCGATGGCTGCAGCAAGCGTGCTCCGGGCCGCTGCGTAGGCAGCACCGTCGTCGCTGCCGCCGCTGGCCATCCAGCGATCGAGCAGGGCGAGGGCCTCGACAGCAGCCGCAGCGGCCGGGTCGTCGAGACGAGCGGTGACGACAACGGCTGCGGTGGGGGCCGCACCGGCGCTACCGGAAGGGACGGCCAGTGTGCCGACGGCACAGGCCAGGGCGCCACCGAGCACCAGGGCGCGTGTACGCCGGGCGCGGGGCCGCATCGAAGGGGACGAAGAACTGGGTGCTGGATTGGCGACCGTCATGTGACGACTCCTCGTTCAGCACACCGCGACGGTGTGCGCTGCTGTCGTGAACCGCTCGACCGCCCCGGGGGACGGCCGCCCTGATCACGGCAGCGGCGCCGTACGAGAGCG
>JBEICS010000083.1:0-7800 GCA_040383925.1 Acidimicrobiaceae bacterium
AGATGGTGATGCCTGGTGACAACGTGACGATCACGGTGGAGTTGGGTAAGCCGATCGCGATGGACGAGGGTTTGCGGTTCGCCATTCGTGAGGGTGGCCGCACCGTGGGCGCCGGCCGCGTCACCAAGATCACCAAGTGAGACAAGTTCTCGATTGAGAGAGGCGGCGTCATGCCGAAGAACGACAAGCGGGTGAAGATCACCCTCGAGTGCACCGAGTGCAAGCGGCGCAACTACATCACGATGAAGTCGAAGATCAACGATCGCGAACGACTCGAGATGAAGAAGTACTGCTCGCACGACCGTAAGCACACCCTCCACAAGGAGACCCGTTGACCGAGGCCCCGTCGCCCGGCTCCCGTTCCGACGGGTGCTGAGCGGAGGGGCCGAGCGGGCAGGCTGGTAGCGTTGGCCTGCCCCGCTGAGGGCAGTAGCTCAGTTGGTAGAGCATCGGTCTCCAAAACCGACGGTCGGGGGTTCGAGTCCCTCCTGCCCTGCCCAGATCCCACGTGCCCGGCACGACCTGCCAGAAAGGCACCTTTTCGATGTCGCTCGATGACCTGAACCGTGAGCAGAAGCGCTCACTGAAGCGCATGGGAGCCCTGAACGACCAGGGCGCTCCCACTCGCGCTCAGCCTCAGGCCCGACGCAGCGCCGACGAACGTGTGGGAGTGGCGCAGTACATGCGCGAAGTGCGCGACGAAATGCGCAAGGTCGCCTGGCCGAAGTGGCCCGAGGTGCGCCGCATGGCCACCATCGTCCTCGTCACTGTGGTCATCTACACCGCCTACGTGGCCGGTCTCGACTCACTCTTCGGAGTCTTCTCCACCTGGTTGTACGACTGACATGAACGACGAACTGCTCTCCACGACCGACGACCTCGGCACCGACGACCTCGGTACCGACGCTGCCCCCGAGGCAGAGGTCGCGTTCGACCTCACCGCCGATGCGGGTTCGCTCGTCGACGACGCCGATCCCGTCGAGGTGGTCGACGACCCCTGGACCCGACCGGGCAAGTGGTACGTCGTGCACACCCAGTCGGGCTACGAAAAGAAGGTCTCGGCCAACCTCGCCGCCCGCATCCAGTCGATGAACATGGAAGACCGCATCTACGAGACGGTCATCCCCATGGAAGACGTCGAGGAGTTCAAGAACGGTCGCAAGCAGACCGTGCAGAAGAAGGTCTTCCCCGGCTACATCCTCGTCCGTTGCCAGATGGACGACGAGAGCTGGTACTGCATCCGCAACACCCCCGGTGTCACCGGGTTCGTCGGCCAGAGCCGCCACGGGCAGAAGCCGGCGCCGCTGTCGAAGCGCGAAGTGCAGACCTTCCTGGCCGCCAAGGGCGACGGCACCGGCGGCCTGCCCGCCCGCAAGAAGCCCAAGCTCGAGTTCGAGACCGGCGAGAGCGTGCGTGTGAAGGAAGGCCCGTTCGCCGACTTCACCGGCACGATCGCCGAGATCAACGCCGATCATCTGAAGCTCAAGGTCCTGGTGAACATCTTCGGTCGTGAGACCCTCGTGGAGATGGACTTCGGCCAGGTCGCCAAGCTCTGAATCCCATCCGTTTCGTAAGCACCCCGATCGCACGTACGTAGATCGCAAGTAGAGGACACCTGTCATGGCAAAGAAGAAGGTCGCAGCGGTCATCAGGATCCAGATCCCCGCGGGCAAGGCCACCCCGGCCCCCCCGGTGGGTACGGCCCTCGGCCCCCACGGTGTGCCGATCATGGACTTCGTGAAGCAGTACAACGCGGCCACCGAGTCGCAGGTCGGCACCATCGTGCCGGTCGAGATCACGGTGTTCGAGGACCGCACGTTCACGTTCATCCTCAAGACCCCGCCCACCCCGGTGCTGCTGCGCCAGAAGGCTGGTCTGCCGAAGGGTTCCTCCACGCCGGGCAAGGCCATCGTCGGGTCGGTCACCGAGGCCGACATCGAAGAGGTCGCCAAGATCAAGATGCCCGACCTGAACGCCTACGACCTCGAGGCCGCGAAGGAGCAGGTGCGCGGCACCGCTCGTTCGATGGGCCTGAAGGTCAACGCGTAAGCGTTCCACCCGTTTCAACCAACCACCGCTCGCCCGGGACCACCTCGCCCGGCGGCGTTCACCACGAGGGAGACAGACATGTCAGGCAAGAAGTACGACAACGCGGTCAAGGTCTACGACCGTGACGCCCAGTTCACCCCGGTCGAGGCGCTCGCCCTGGTGAAGAAGATGGCCTCGGCCAAGTTCGACGAGACCGTCGAACTCGCCGTCCGTCTCGGCGTCGACCCGCGTAAGGCCGACCAGATGGTGCGTGGCACCGTGGCGCTGCCCAGCGGCACCGGCAAAGACGTCCGCGTCGCCGTGTTCGCCGCCGGCGAGGCCGCCGACGCCGCCCGCGCTGCCGGCGCCGAGTTCGTCGGTGCCGACGACCTCTACGCCGAGGTCGAAAAGGGCATGATGGACTTCGACATCGCCATCGCCACCCCCGACATGATGCCGCTCGTCGGTCGTCTCGGCCGCGTGCTCGGCCCCCGTGGCCTCATGCCGAACCCGAAGACCGGCACGGTCACCCAAGATGTGGCCCGCGCCGTCAGCGAGTTCAAGGGTGGCAAGGTCGAGTACCGCACCGACCGCTACGGCAACGTGCACGTGCCCATCGGCAAGGCCAGCTTCGAGCCCGATGCGCTCGAGAACAACTTCCGTGCGGTGATCGACGAACTGCAGCGCGCCAAGCCCGCTGCTGCCAAGGGTCGCTACATGAAGAAGATCAGCGTCAGCTCCACGATGGGCCCCGGTGTGAAGGTCGACACCAACCGGCTCCGTCCCGAGCAGACGGCCTGAGCAAAACCGCCGGTTCGGCGGTACGTTCAACCCACAACCGAAACAACGGTCGCTCGCCGTAGACCGCTGGTCCGCCTCCCACACACGGAGCCGGGTAATGCCGCAAGGCGCCAGCCGAGGTGAATGCTGCCGAGTCGCACGGGTCATCGACCTCTTGCTCCTCGCGGTGTTCGCTTTTGCGAGCACCCCGAGTCGATGCGAGAGGAGGTGTACATGAATTCATCGAACACAGCGAATCCCCGTCCGGAGAAGGTCGCGGTGGTCGCCGAGGTCGCCGAGAAGTTGGGCGCAGCCGACGCCGTCATCGTCACCGAGTACCGCGGGCTGAAGGTGGGCCAGCTCGCTGGTCTGCGTCGGCAGCTGCGCGACGCCGGTGGCGAGTACAAGGTGTACAAGAACACTCTTGCCAGCCTCGGTGCCGAGCAGGCCGGCCTGCCCGGTCTCGCCGACCTGCTCGTCGGACCCACCGGTATCACGTTCATCAGCGGCGACGCCGCGGGTGTGGCCAAGGCGCTGCGCGATGCAGCAAAGACCAATCCGCTGCTCGTGCTGAAAGGCGGCGTGGTCGGCGGCAAGGTCATCTCGGCCGCCGACGTCGAAGCCCTCGCCGATCTGCCCAGCCGTGAGGTGCTGCTCGCCCGCTTCGCGGGTGCGCTGCAGGCGCCGCTCGTCAAGACCGCCGGTCTGTTGCAGGCCATGCCCCGCAACCTCGCCTATGGCCTCAAGGCCCTCATCGATCAGCAGCAGGCGGCCTGAGCCGACCTGCACCCATCACAACGCAACACCAGCACAACCAACGAATCAAGGAGAACAACCATCATGGCTCTCAGCAAAGAAGAGATCCTCGACGCCATCGGCGCCCTCACCGTCATCGAGCTCAGCGAGCTCCTCACCGCCTTCGAAGAGAAGTTCGGCGTCACCGCCGCTGCTCCCGTCGCCGTGGCCGCCGTGGCCGCCGGTGGCGGCGCCGCTGCCCCCGCCGAAGAGGAGAAGGACGAGTTCGACGTCGTCCTCACCGACGCCGGTGCTCAGAAGATCCAGGTCATCAAGGTGGTGCGCGAGCTCACCAGCCTGGGCCTCAAGGAAGCCAAGGACCTCGTCGACAGCGCCCCGAAGGCCGTCCTCGAGAAGGTCAACAAGGATGCAGCCGAGGCCGCCAAGGCCAAGCTCGTCGAGGCGGGTGCCGGCGTCGAGGTGAAGTGACCTCGAGCGCCGCACGGCGCGTCACGCTTGTCTGAGATCGGGCCCGGGGTGCACCCCCGGGCCCGATCTCGTATATCGGCCCAGGGCGCGACCCGACGGTCGGTTCAGCGACGATGCACTCGACGGGTCGCCTTGTCGACGGTCGACTCGTGGTCGGCGACGGCGACCGCCTCTTCGACTGCTCGCAGCGGCGGGCAGGCTGCGACGCCGATCGACAGCGAGACGGCGTTGCCGCGCACCCCGGGGTGCGCAGCCGCCAGCCGGCGGACCTCGGCAGCGAGCCCGGCGCTCGACACGGCGCCGCCGACGATGAGGATGCCGAACTCGTCGCCGCCGAGCCGGGCGACGAGCGCGTCGGGCGGCGCAGCGGCGCTGAGCACGTCGGCGGCGGCGCAGATCAAGCTGTCGCCAGCGTCGTGGCCGAGGCTGTCGTTCACAGCCTTGAGGCCGTCGACGTCGGCGATCAGCACCGTCACCGGATGACCTGCGGGGTCGGCGGCATGCTCGATCGCGGCGCGGGCGGTCGCCTCGGTCCACGCCCGGCGGTTGGCGACCTCTGTGAGCGCGTCGGTCGTTGCCTGGCCGATGGCCAACTCGTAGGCCGCCGAAATGGTGACGGCCTGCTCGAGGTGTGCGGCGCGGTCGCGGGCCAACAGCGCGAGCAACCCGACGGGTGTGCAGGCCAGCAGCAGGACGATCAGGACGTTGTCGGTGGCGAGCACCGCCGCCAACCCGACGGGCGCCAGAAGCGCGTCGACGGCATACGTCCACATCAGGACGCCGGTGAGTGACGAGGGGGGGATGCCGAGCGCTGCGCACCTCGTCACCGCCACGATCGAGTCGATCAGGAACTGGGCGATCAGGGCCACGAGCAGCCACGGCCACGACGCCAGGCTCGCTGTTGCGTCGCTCGCAGCGAGGACGGTCACGGGCCCGAGGGTGTGCCAGCCGGCGAGCACCTCTGCCGCGAACCCGTGGCTGGAGAGCTTGGGTCTGCTGCTGAGCCAGGCGACGGTGCTGCCGAGGAGCACGGCGAGCGGGACGAGCGGCAGCGGGAGGAGAAACAGTGCCGCCACGAGGACCGGTTGTGCAGCGATGGCGTCACCGCCGACGGACTCGAAGACGACCCGCGACGCCGCGGCATAGACCAAGGTGACGAGCGCCAGGCGCGCCGCGATGTCGCTGCTGAACGAGCCTTCGAGGCAGGCCAGGGTGACGGCGACCGCGACGAAGCTGTACCCGAGGACCATGGCGCTCAACCGGTCACGCCACAGACCGCGGCCGCGATGCGCGCGTGCATCGGCCATCGAGCGGGCATTCTCGATCGCCCGCGCGGCGCTCGGCTCGATCGCAGTCGTCACCAGGGGGACTGTCCCGGATGCGATGTGCGTCGCCGGGATCCCACGGCTCATCGGTGAGCCCGGTGAGGGTTCATCGACGTGGCCGCACATGGTTGCTGGCGACGGTGTGGTCGTCGCCGGGGAGGCGGAGTGCGCATCACTTCAAAGAGTCATCAGGTGGGGCCTGACGGCCGTGTGCCCACCAGACCTCGGTCGGGTGGGCACACGGATCGTCGCGGCGTCGGGCCGGAGGTCAGCGGGGCTTGAAGCTCCTCGGGGCGGCCCCGTTGTAGGACGGCGAGCCGTTGCCACTTCCGTCCTTGGCCGCCGACTCGCTCACGATGGGCGGCTTCGGCGGCGGCGTCTTCGCAGCAGCCGAGCCGGCGCCCATCATGGTGATTGCGGCGACGGCGCCGACGAATGCGGCAAGGAACTTCTTGGGGCGGGGATTCATGGCACTCCTGCTGGCTCGTTTCGGATGTGTTCTCGATCGTCCGGTCGGCGAGGTGGCGGTGCCGCTCCCGCCAGTCTTCTTGAGCCAACCTGAACGAGAGTCAGCGACGTCCGGCTCGCCGCTCGGCCTTGTCGACGAATGCACGCTGATCGGCAGCGACGAGCGCGTCCTCGACGGCGTCGAACGGTGGGCACGAGGCGATCCCGACCGAGAGCGAGACCGAGCAGCCGTGCAGACCGGGGTGGGTGAGTGATGCGTGGCGCACGGCGAACACCAACTCCTCGGCAGTGGTCGAGCTGCCGACCAGCAGGATGCCGAACTCGTCGCCACCGAGCCGGGCGACCAGGGCGTCAGCCGGAGCTGCGCTGCGCAGCACATCAGCTGCGGCGCAGATGAGGTCGTCGCCCGCGTCGTGGCCGAGCAGGTCGTTCACCATCTTCAGCCCATCGAGGTCGGCCATGAGAACCGCGACGGTCTTGCCGAGCGGGTCGGCTTCGAACTCGATCGCAGCGCGCGCGGTCGCTTCGCTCCAGGCCCGACGGTTGGCGAGCTCGGTGAGCGCATCTCGCCGAGCAGCGCTCACCGCCGCGTCGAACGCCTCGCTGATGACCACGGCCTTTTCGAGGTGCTCAGCGTGGTCGCGGGCGAGCAGCGCGAGCAGGGCGATCGGGGTGGACGCCCACCCCAGAGCGACCCACCAGCTGTCGGTGGCGAGCACGGCTGTCAGGCCGATCGGGGCGAGCAGGGCGTCGACCGACCAGCTCCACGTCATCGGGCGTGGCAGCTCACCGATCGGCATGCCGAGAGCGCGGTACCTCGCAACGGCGACAGAGGCCTCGAAGGCGAACTGGGCTGCCAGGGCGAGCAGGTACACGTACCAGTGCGACAGTGCCACGTCGGGCAGGTTCGCAACGGCGAGGACGATGACCGGGCCCAGGCAGTGCCAACCAGACACCGAGGTCACGAGCAGGTCGTGCAACCGGTTCCCGGTGCGCTCATCGGGACGGCTGGTGAGCAACAGCCCGGCCAGCACGACGGTCGGCACCAGTTCCACCGGCAGCAGCAACAGGGCCGCGACCAGGATCGGTTGCGTGGCGACCGCGCTGCCGGCGGCCGACTCGAACACGACCTTCGACGCCAGGGCGTGTGCCCCGCACGCAGCGAGGAAGATGAGCAGCGTGGCGGCTGTCGGCTGGGGGGCGATGAACCAGCCCACCGCACAGATGGCCAAGTAGCCGCCGCCGAGGAGCGCTGCGCTCCAGCGGTCGGCTGGAGCGATGTCGTCGCGTTCGGCGCGAGCGCTGGCGGCCGATCGCGCATCAGCCACAGCACGCTCGGCATGAGCGTCGAGTGGGAGCGCGTCGTCGGACATCAACAGCGTTGATCGGCACAACCGGGATGGGGCTTGAACGCCCCTCCCGGTTGTGCACGATGTTGCCCGCTCAGCGCGGCTTGAACGGATCGACCATCACGTCGTCGATCGCCCAGACGCCACCGGTGGCGGCGAACGAGATCTCGACGTACTGCTGATAGTCCTCTCCGAGCACGTTGGGGATGGCGATCGGGGGTGACACGGCCCACGCCGAGGTGCCGTTGCCGGTGAGGGTGACGGTGGAGGTGGCCCGACCCATGTCGCTGTCGGATTCGACGGTGACGACCAGGGTGGCCCCCTTCACCGCCGGCGTCTTGTAGAAGAACCGGAACGACTCCTCGCCCACCGTCAGGCAGGTCTCGGGTGCCCGGGCGGAGGTGCCCTTCGGGAGCATCATGCCGAAGTTGTGGTTGGCTCCATTCACCTTCCAGGTGGCCTGCTGCTTGGCTGCCACTGTGATGCCCCGGTCGAGCTTCCAGGTGCGAGCACCGGCCTCGAAGGTGCCGTCGGAGACGACGAAGTAGTCGTTCAGGTCGCCCCACCGGCTGAAGGCCTTGCTGAGCGTGCGGGTGGCGCAGGGGATCTCGTCTGCACTGGCCGGC
>JBEICS010000084.1:0-7793 GCA_040383925.1 Acidimicrobiaceae bacterium
CCGCGAGGTCAGCGCCCTCGACATCCAGCGCGAGTATCTCGACCGGGCGCTGCGTTACGCCGACACCAAGGGGTTCCCGCCGCTCGAACAACGGGCGCTCGAGATGTGGGAGCACTGCATCACCACCATCGAGAACGACCCCCTGAAGCTCGATCGCGAGGTCGACTGGGTCATCAAGTACCGGCTCATCGAAGCCTTCCGGGCCCGTCACGACCTGTCGCTCGGCGATGCCCGGGTGCAGCTGCTCGACCTGCAGTACCACGACATCAGCCGGGCCCGCAGCCCGTTCTACAAACTGCAGGACCGCGGGCTGGTCGAGCGGGTGTGCACCGACGCCGACATCGACACCGCCGTCGACGTGCCACCGCAGACCACACGCGCCCGTCTGCGCGGCGAGTTCATCAAGAAGGCGAAGGAGCGCAAGCGCGACTACACGGTCGACTGGGTGCACCTGAAGCTCAACGATCAGGCCCAGCGCACCGTGCTGTGCAAAGACCCGTTCAAGAGCCGCGACGAGCGGGTCGAGAAACTCATCGCGTCGCTCTGAGCTGCCGTCAGCGATGACCACGTTCCGCACCCACCGCGTCGTCGAGATGCTCGCCGAACGGCCAGGTCTGCAGCGCGTGGCGCTCGCCGACGGCAGCCGCGCCTATGCGCTGACGCAGCTCATCGGCACCGTGGCGGTGGGCGACGAGGTGGTGGTGAACACGACGGCCGTCGACCTCGGCCTCGGCACCGGTGGATGGCACGTCGTGCACTGGAACCTGTCGCGCCGCGAACTGCACCAACCCGGACCAGGCCACATCATGAAGGTGCGCTACACCAGCCTGCAGGTCGACACCGGCGCGGCCGAGGAGCATCTTCACACCGGCGCTGCGGGGGAGGGAACTCCGCTGCTGCCGCACCTCGGCGGAGTGCCCGTGCTCATCGGCAGCCTGCACAGCCAGTTGGGGGTGGCCGCCGCCGTGGCGCACGCACTACGGCCGGGGCTACGGGTGGTGTACGTGATGACCGACGGGGCGGCGCTGCCCATCGCACTCAGCGATCTCGTGCACGAGTTGCGCACGCGCGGCCTGCTGCACGCCACCGTCACCGCAGGGCACGCGTTCGGCGGCGACCTCGAAGCGGTCAGTACGGCATCGGCTCTGCAGTTGGCCGTCGAGCAGGCCGATGCCGACCTGGTGGTGTGCCTCATGGGTCCGGGTGTGGTGGGCACCGCCAGCGCACTCGGCACCACGGCCGTGGAGGTGGCCTCCATCGCCACCGCTGCGTCGCAGCTGGGGGCGAGGCCGGTGGTGATGGTGCGTGCCAGCGACGGCGACGCACGCCCGCGCCACCGTGGTGTGAGCCACCACACCCGCACCGCGCTGGCGCTCACGCCCGTGCCGGTCGACGTGGTGCTGCCCGCCGGTCTGGCAGCAGCGACCCCCGAACTGGCGCCGCATCGCGTGGTGGTGACCGAGCCGCCCGATGTCGCCGCTGTGCTCGAGCAGTACCGGCTGCGGGTGACGACGATGGGCCGCGGGCCGCTCGACGACCCGTTGTTCTTCGCTGCGGCAGGTGCCGCCACCAGCCATGCGGTGTCGCTCATCGCCGGGCCGGGTACGGTATCGGTCGCATGAGCGAGCACCTCCAGGGCGACGACGACGCTGCCGCCGGCTCCGGCTCCGGCGAGGGCCACCCGGCCCAGCGACGCCGGAAGATGAACCCGCTTGTCGAATGGGTCGTCGTCGTGGTGGTGGCCATCTCGTCGGCCCTCCTGGTACGCGCCTACGTGGTGCAACAGTTCGCCGTCGACGGCGAGTCGATGCTGAGCACCCTGCAGGACGGCGACCGGGTGCTCGTGAACCGCCTCAGCTACCGCCTCCACGATCCGCGCCGCGGCGATGTGGTGGTGCTGCAGCGTTTCGACGCAGTCAGCGCGGAGCGCGACCTCATCAAGCGCATCATCGCCCTCCCCGGTGAGACCGTCGAGTTCCGCGCCTGCACCGTGTACATCGACGGTGCGCCGCTCACCGAGCCGTACATCGACCCGGTGGTGCAGGCGCGCGACGGGTGCGGCGGCGACCAGACCGCACTGATGGTGCCCGACAACACAGTGTTCGTGCTCGGCGACCACCGTGGCCGCTCGAGCGACAGTCGGGCCTTCGGACCGGTGGCCGAAGGCATGCTCATCGGCCGGGCCTTCGTCATCATCTGGCCCGTGGGCGACTGGGCCTGGCTCTAGCCGCCAGGCTGCTCAGCCCGGTCGCTCAGCCGGGTCGGCGGGGCAGTCCGACCTCGCTGTGGTAGGCGTCGACCATCCGGTCGACCCAGTCGCTGTACACGGCGTCGAGGCCCATCCGCAGCGCTGGTCGCAACACGTCGTCGTGCTGCATGTCCCAGCCGAAGGCGACCCGCTGGAAGCGGTGGAACAAGGCGACCAGCCCACCGTTCCAATCGGTGTGGTGCATGTTGATGCCGTCGATTCCCTCGTTCGAGAGGATCGATGCACGGCGTTCTGGGCCTTCCTTGATGCGTGCCAGGCGAGTGGAGTCGACGAGGCGGGCACCCTGACCGCGCAGCGGCAGCAGCGTCTCCCAGTGCGGTGCGCACAGCCACAGCCGCTCGAGCATGTCGGGGGCGGCCTCGCGGGTGACGTCGACGACCGCCTGGCCGGTGCCGGGTGCCTTCAGATCGAGTGAGATGCTGTACCCGGTGCCGCACGTCTCGTACAGCTCGGCCAGCGTAGGGATGTGCTCCGGCAGATCGGCCTGCGCCACCTCGCTGATGGCCCGTTTGCGGAGCCGACCCGCCACGACGCCGTCGTGGTCGAGCACTGCCACACCGTCGGCCGTGAGCCACACGTCGCTCTCGAGACCGTTCGCGCCGAGGCGGAGCGCTAGGGCGAACGCTTCGAGCGTGTTCTCCGGCGCATGGGCACGGGCCCCTCGATGGGCGAAGGCAATGGGGTCGTCGAGCAGGGAGGGGAGCCGTTGCTGCACTGCGCCAGTGTGCCATCCACTCGTCTGTGTCGCTGCTGTTCCAGCGGGCTGTTCTCCTAGACTTGCGCCGTGTTCAACTTCTCCGGCAGCGAGATCGTCTTCCTGCTCTTGCTGGCGTTGATCATTCTCGGCCCCGAGAAGTTGCCCGACGCCATCCGCTCGTTCGGCAAGACCTACGCCGAGTTCAAGAAGATGACCACGGGCTTCCAGAGCGAACTGAAGACCGCCCTCGACGAGCCGATGCGCGAAATGCGCGAGACCGCCGACGTCTTCAAGCAGGCCGCCTCGTTCGACATCGCGGCCGACATGCTGGAGGGCAAGAAGCCCGCAACCCCCTCACCGACACCAGACGCCGTTCCCGATACCGGGCCCGATACTGCCGGATCCGCCCCGCCGGTGGCGGCGCCGGAAGCGAAGCAGATGTGGACCGCGCACGAAGGGGCGACGCCGCCTCCGTCGGTGCCCGCTGCTGGCGAAGCGCCCACCGAGGCTGATGGCCCCGACCTGTCGATGCTCGACAGCGTGGTGATGGACCGCGACCACAGTTACCAGCCCCCGGCCCAGGCACCATCCACCGACCCGCCATCAGCCGACACCGGTGAGGCCGACGCACCGTGAAGAACCCGTTCAAGCGAGCCGAGCGGCCGCAGGTGAAGACGCCCGACGACCAGATGACCCTCACGGATCACCTGGCCGAACTGCGCACGCGCATCATCCGCGGCCTGCTCGCCGTGGTGGTGGGCATCGTCATCATCCTCGCGTTCTACGACCCGGTGATGGACTTCCTGCTCGAGCCCTACCGGCAGTTGTGTGCGCTGAAGCCGCAGTTCTGCGAGCTGAGCAATGGCAACGTCATCTCCACCGCCCCCCTCGAGGGCTTCAGTACCCGGCTCTCCATCGCCACCTACGGCGGCGTCATCATCGCCCTGCCGGTGCTGATGTGGCAGCTCTGGCGGTTCATCGTGCCGGCGATGCACGCCAAGGAGAAGAAGTACGCCATCCCGTTCATCCTCTGCTCGTTGGCGCTGTTCCTCATGGGCGCGTACGTCGCCTACTGGACGCTCGACAAGGCGCTCGACTTCCTCATCTCGTGGTCCGGTGAGGATGTGCAGAACATCTTCCGGGTGAGCGAATACGTGCGACTCGTCGGCCTCATGGTCGCCGCGTTCGGCATTGCGTTCGAGTTCCCCGTGCTGTTGGTGTTCCTGCAGCTCGTCGGCGTGCTCACCCCGCAGACCCTCATCAAGGGCTGGCGCTACGCCATCCTCACGATCTTCGTCATCGCCGCGGTCATCACGCCGAGCGGCGATCCGTACAGCATGATGGCGCTGGCGCTGCCGATGACGTTCTTCTACCTGATCGCCGTCCTCATCGGCTATCTGGTCCAGAAGCGCCGACGTGCCGCACAAGCCACCGCAACCTGACACGATGCACCTGTGCGCGCCGACCGGGCCGAACTGACCTCGCAATACGCCTTCCCGCTCGACGGGTTCCAACTGCAGGCCTTCGACGCGCTCGATGCCGGCGAGTCGGTGCTCGTTGCGGCCCCCACGGGCAGCGGCAAGACGGTGGTGGCCGAGTACGCAATCGAGGCAGCCCGGCGAGCCGGGCGACGGGCGTTCTACACCGCGCCCATCAAGGCGCTGTCGAACCAGAAGTACCACGACCTCGTCGAGCGGTACGGCCCCGACTCGGTGGGCCTGCTCACCGGCGACAACACCATCAACGGCGATGCGCCGGTGGTGGTGATGACCACCGAGGTGCTGCGCAACATGATCTACGCGCGCAGCAGCGGCCTCGATCTGCTCGACGTGGTGGTGCTCGACGAGGTGCACTTCCTGCAGGACACCTACCGCGGACCGGTGTGGGAGGAGGTCATCATCCACCTGCCGGATGCGGTGCGACTGGTGTGCCTGTCGGCCACGGTGAGCAACGCGCAGGAGCTCGCCGACTGGATCTCCACCGTGCGCGGCCCCACGCGGGCCATCGTCGAGGAGCGACGCCCCGTCCGCCTCGAGAACCTCTACCTGGTCGGCGACAAGACCCACGGCCGCCTTCACCTGCTGCCGGTGCTGGTGGGTGGTCGCCCCAACCAGAACGCACTGCGCATCGACAGTGAAGCTGCCCGGGCGCCGCGTGGCGGTCGCCAACGCAAGGGCACCCAGGGACGGCGCAAGCTGTACACGCCCACTCGGCTCGACGTCATCGACGTGCTCGAGCACGACGAGATGCTGCCCGCCATCTACTTCATCTTCAGTCGCAACCAGTGCGACGAGGCCGCCCGTGCGGCGCTTGCTGCGGGCCTGCGGCTCACCACCGGCGACGAACGCGACCGCATCCGGGCCATCGTCGATGCCCGCCTCGGATCGATGGAGGCCGCCGACCTCGCCGTGCTGGGCTACGGCCAGTTCCTCGCCCAACTCGAAGCGGGCATCGCCGCGCACCACGCCGGCATGGTGCCGCCGTTCAAGGAGGTGGTCGAGGCCTGCTTCACCGCCGGTCTGGTGAAGGTGGTGTTCGCCACCGAGACCCTGGCCGTGGGGCTGAACATGCCCGCCAAGTGTGTGGTCATCGAGAAACTCACCAAGTTCACCGGCGACCACCATGCGTTCCTCAGTCCGGGTGAGTACACCCAGCTCACCGGTCGGGCGGGCCGCCGGGGCATCGACGACCTCGGCAACGCCATCGTGCTGTGGAGCCCGTTCGTGCCGTTCGACCAGATCGCGGCGCTGGCCTCCAGCCGGGTGTTCCACCTCAACTCGGCGTTCCGGCCCACGTACAACATGGCGGCCAACCTGGTGCGGTCGTACACCAGCGACCAGGCCCATCATCTGCTCAACCTCTCGTTCGCCCAGTACCAGGCCGACCGCGACGTGGTGAAGATCGAGTCGCGGCTCGAACGTCGTCAGCAGCATCTGCGCGACCTCACCGCTGCGTCCGCGAGCCCGTACGGCGATGTCGACGAGTACCGCCGTCTGCTCGAACGCCGCAACGAACTGGCCGGTGGACAGGCGCCGTCGATCGGTCGCGACGACCCGATCACGTTGGCGCTGCTGAAGCTGAAACCGGGCGACATCGTGTACGCCGACAAGGGTCGTTACGCCGGTCGGGTGGCCGTGCTGGCCTCGGCGCACCGCAAGAACGGCATCCGCGTGAGCGGCGTCACCACCCGACGCGACCTCATCCAGCTCGACGCAGCCGACTTCGACGAGGCACCGCGAGCAATCGGCCACATCGAGCTCCCCGACGACTTCGCGCCCAACAGTGCCGACTACCAGCGCGAGGTGGCTCGGCGGCTGGAGCGCGCCGAGGTGGAAGCACACTCGCGTGGGCGGCGCCGGGTCGGTGAGGTGGAGGATGCGCTCGCGGCACATCCCGTCGAGGCCGATCCCGATCTGGCCGATCGGCTGAAGGCCGCCAATCAGGCCGCCCGCGTGGCCCGCGAGATCGACGAACTGCGTCAGCGCATGCGCGGTCGCAGCCAGACCATCTCGCGCGACTTCGACCGTGTGCTGCGCATCCTCCAGAACTGGGACTACGTCGACGGGTGGTCGCTCACTCCGGCGGGCGACATCCTGGCGCGCACGTTCCACGAGTGCGACCTGCTCATCGTCGAGTGCCTCCGCCAGGGCCTGCTCGACGGCCTCGAACCGCCGGTGCTGGCGGCGATGGTGTCGGTGTTCGTGTACGAGCACCGCAGCCCCGACCCGCCGCCGCCCCCGTGGTTCCCGTCGCCGCTCGCCCGGCGTCGATGGCAACGCATCCGAGCCGTCAGCGACGAACTGCGTTCGATCGAAGACGCTGCCGGGCTGGCCGAACACCGCCCGCCCGACCCCACCTTCGTAGCCATCGCCTACGCCTGGGCGGCGGGGGAGGGCTTCGCCGAAGTGGTGGCCGACGAGGAACTGAGCGGCGGCGACTTCGTGCGCACCACCAAGCAACTCATCGACCTGCTGCGCCAGCTGGCCCTGGTGGCACCCGAACGCGACACCCGCCGTGCAGCCGACCAGGCGGCACAGCAACTGTTCCGCGGGGTGGTCGCCGCGTCGAGCGCGGTCGAGGTGGAGGACCCCGGTGCCGATCCGCAAGGGTGAGGCCTGGGGCGGCACCGGCGCGGCACCCGACGGCATGGTCGTCGTGGGCTCCGACGGCGAGCTGAACACGCTCGTCACCCGCTGCCGTAGGGCAGGCGAGCCGCTACCCCCGGTGGGCCTGCTCGGCGGCGACCTGATGCGCTGCGTGGGTGGCTCGGGCGACCCCACCCGGTTCGCCGGAGAGGTGGCGCTGTTGCCGGTGGACGTGGTGCGGGTCGACACACCCGAGGCGACGGGCTGGTTCGTCGTCCACCTGCTCGCCCGGCGGGCCTGGTGGCGGGGCGAGCTGACGGCGGTGATGAACGGTCAGTACCTCGGCGCCTGGGACGTCGCGCCCCGAGCGCATCCCGGCGACGGCCGGGTCGATGTGGTGCGGGTCGACCGAGCGATGAGCCTGCGCGACCGCCGGACTGCGAAGCAACGACTTCCCCTGGGTGCACACCTGCCGCACCCGCAGATCTCGGTGCGTCAGGCCGTATCGATCGATCTCGTCTGGCGTCGACCCACCCGGGTGTGGCTCGACGGCCGGCGGTGGGCGACGGTGCGCGAAGCCACCGTCACGGTCGAGGCCGACCCGCTGCTGGTCTGCGTGTAGCCGCCCGGCCGCAGTACCGTCGCGGCCATGCACTCTGCCCCAATCGGCACTGGCCGGGACGAAGCCGCCCGGATCGAATCGCTCAAGCAACGCGTCTGCGCCGAGGTCGACCGCCTCGCC
>JBEICS010000085.1:0-7777 GCA_040383925.1 Acidimicrobiaceae bacterium
GCGACGCGTCGCGGCCGGTGACCACCACGTTCACCGTGGCGGGTCGCTCGGCCAGCGTGCGAACCACCTCGTCGGCGTCGATCCAGCCCCAGTTCATCAGGTAGGTGAGCTCGTCGAGGACCACCAGTTGGTGCTCGCCCGCCTGCACGAGCGCGGCAGCGCGCTGCCATCCGGCGCGGGCCAACTCCTTGTCGTGCTCGAGGTCGTTCGAGTCCCACGTGAAGCCGTCGCCCTCGTTGAACCAGTCGACCCCCAGTTGGCGGCCGATCAGTTCCTCGCCCACCTTCCAGTCGCCGCTCTTCACGAACTGCACGACGGCCACCTTCCAGCCGCGGGCCAGCGATCGCACCATCACACCGAACGCTGCGCTGCTCTTGCCCTTGCCGTCGCCGGTGTTGACCAGCAGCAGCGATTCGGCGCCGTGCAGGCCGAGCGGTCGGGGATCGTCGACAGGGGGTGTCGAGTCGGCCGGCATGGAATCGGCCGGCATGGGGTCGGCCGGTGTCGAGTCGAGGGGCTGCTGGTCGCTCATGAGACTTGGGAGTGTAGGGACGGTGCGCTATGGTCGCCCTGCTCGAACCCAGCGAAGTCCGGTTCAACTCCGGCACTGTCCCGCAACGGTGAAGCGTGCGTCCCACGGCTCCGGCCCAGGGCGACACGACAAGTCCGGTCGCCTGGCTCGAACGCGATGACCAACCCTCGAGGCAAGGGCGGATCGCAGCGGGAGACCTCCCGTTGTCCCAACTTTGTCCTCCCGAGCCGGTGAGGACGATGTGCCTCGCCGGGGACATGGAGGATCCATGAAGATCAGGTTCACAGCACTCGCTACTGCGGCTGCGCTCGTCTGGTCGCTCGCCGCGTGCGGCGATGACGACGGTGCCAGCACCGCCACGACAGCGGCTCCGGCGGCAACCACGGCACCTGCCCCGACCGACACGGCTGCCCCGGCGCCCGACACCAGCGCAGCGGGCCCCGTGCCCGAGCGCATCGTCAGCCTGTCGCCCACGGCCACCGAGATGCTGTTCGCCATCGGCGCCGGCGACCAGGTGGTGGCCGTCGACGAGATGAGCAACTACCCCGACGAGGCGCTGGCGAAGGCCACGGCGCTGTCGGGCTACACCCCCAACGTGGAGGCGATCGCCGCCTACGAGCCCGATCTGGTGGTGCACGACGGCAGCACCGATCTCGGTGCACAGCTCGATTCGCTGGGCATCGCCAACTGGGTGGGCGCTGCGGCAATGACGTTCGACGACATCTACGCCCAGATCGAGCAGCTCGGCGTGGCCACCGGCCACGTCGACGAAGCCACCGCGCTGGTGGCGAACATGCGGGCGGCGATCGAACAGGCCGTCGCGTCGGTACCGCAGCTCGACAAGCCGCCCCGCTACTACCACGAGCTCGACCCCACCTACTTCAGCGTTACGTCGAACACGTTCATCGGCGAGGTGTACGGCCTGTTCGGGTTGCGCAACATCGCCGACACCACCGAGGGCACCACCGACTACCCGCAGCTCAGCGAAGAGTTCATCATCAGTCAGAGCCCCGACCTGATCTTCCTCGCCGACAGCAAGTGCTGCGGTGAGTCGCGCGATTCGGTGGCCCAGCGGCCCGGTTGGGCCGCCACCAGCGCCGTATCCACCGGCAGCGTGTTCATCATCGACGACGACATCGCCTCGCGCTGGGGACCGCGTGTCGTCGACTACGTCCAGTTGGTCGCTGACGCCATGGCGTACGTGGCCGATCTGTCGGCGGGCTGACGGCGATGGCCGAGCAGCACGCACTCCCGACCACTCGTGGTCGATGGTGGCTCCCCGTGAGCCTGGTGGTGCTGCTCGGCGCGCTCGCGCTCGGGGTGATGGTGGGGCCCGCCGGTTCGTGGGGCACCGCCGACTGGAACATCATCTGGAACGTGCGCATGCCGCGGGTGGCGCTGGCCGGCATCGTCGGCTCCATGCTGTCGCTCGCCGGCGCCAGCTATCAGGGCGTGTTCCGCAACCCGCTCGTCGACCCGTACCTGTTGGGTGTGGCGGCAGGCGCCGGCCTGGGGGCGACGATCGTGTTCGCCCTTGGCCGCTCCACCACGGCGGGCTGGCCGGTCGACCCGCTGCCGGTGGTGGCGTTCGTCGGCGGCCTGCTGGCCGTACTGCTCACCTACCTGGTGGGTGCATCATTCGGCGCCGGTCGCAGCGGTGTCACCCTGGTGCTGGCCGGCGTGGCGGTCACGTCGCTCGCCACCGCAGTGCAGGCGTTCGTGCTGCAGCGCAACAACGACGTGATCCGCGAGGTGTACAGCTGGATCCTCGGTCGGCTCACCACCGCCACGTGGAGCGATGTGCGTCTGGTGCTGCCCTACGTCGTGGTGTCGAGCATCGTGCTGCTGCTGCACCGTCGGCACCTCGACGTGCTGCGGGTGGGCGACGACGAGGCCGCGGCGCTGGGTACGCAGGTGCAGCGGGTGCGGCTGGCCGTGGTGATCGCCGCCACGATGGGCACCGCCGCCGTCGTGAGCGTCAGCGGCCTCATCGGCTTCGTCGGCATCGTGGTGCCCCATGCGGTCCGTCTGCTCGCCGGCTCGTCGTACCGCCGTCTGCTGCCGCTCAGCCTGGTGATCGGGGCGGCGTTCCTGATCCTCGCCGACATCCCCGGCCGAGTGCTGCAGAACCCGGCCGAGACCCCCATCGGTGTGGTGACGGCGTTCCTGGGGGCACCGTTCTTCATCCTCGTCCTGCGCACTCGGAAGGTTGCTGCATGAGTTCGCTGGCGTTCACTGAACTGGCCGTGCACTACGGCAAGCGCACCGCGCTGGCCGGGTTCACCGACACGGTGCGGCCGGGTGAGTGGCTGTGCCTCATCGGCCCCAACGGTGCGGGCAAGTCATCGATCCTGCGGGCCGTGGCGGGCCTGGTGCCGCATACCGGCAGCATCGAGGTCGACGGGTCGCGGCTCGAACTGCGTTCGGCCCGCCGACGGGCAGAACTGGTGGCGTACGTGCCGCAGAGCCCGGTGCTGCCCGACGACATGACCGGCGCCGAGTACGTACTGCTGGGTCGCAACCCGTACATCTCGTACTTCGGGGCCGAGTCGGCGCACGACCGGGCGCTGGTGGCCGAGTTGCTCGACCGGCTCGACCTCGGCGAGTTGGCCCCCCGCTACCTCGGCACGATGAGCGGTGGTGAACGGCAGCGGCTCGTCATCGCCCGGGCGCTGGCGCAGGAAGCGCCCATCCTGCTGCTCGACGAACCGACCAGTGCGCTCGACATCGGCCATCAGCAGCAGGCGCTCGAACTGGTCGACCGGTTGCGCCACGAGCACGGCCTCACCGTCGTGAGCGCGATGCACGACCTCACCCTGGCGGGCCTGTACGCCGACCGGTTGGCGCTGCTGCACCAGGGTCACGTGGTGGCCAGTGGCGATGCAGCGCATGTGCTGCGCCCCGAGACCCTCAGCGAGTTCTACGGGGTGAGCGTGGTGGTGCACCACGAGGCCGACGGCACCGTGGTGGTGGTGCCCCGCCGCACGCGGGGCTGAGCAGCCGTCAGCTAGCGGCCCACAGGTACGCGGCCACCAGGTCGGGCACCAGGGTCTCGGCCAGCAGACGCACGATCGGGTCGTCGCAGCCCGGGTGGGTGATGGTGAGCGCGGCACCGGGGAACTCGCCCACGGCGACGACGGTGCTGGCGCGCTGGGTGAGCCAGTCGGCTGCCGGTGCGTCCCAGCGCGACCCGCTGAACACCAGGGCGCGGTAGTCGAGGGTCTTGGTGAGGTACACCTCGACGTGGCTCCAGTCGCCGGTCTCGGTGCCCACCGCGGGCCGTCGCGGGCCTTCCCGGAACATCAGTGCGCCCTGCATCGCGCTGCTCAGCCGTTCGGCGGGGGCGAGCACCCAGGTGCCGTTCGGGCCGGCCAGCAGTCGGGCTGCCTCGGCGGCCCAGTCGCTGCGTGTGTCGAGCAGGTGCTGCGCGGCATCGGCGGCGGCTCGGATGCGCTGCGGCAACTGCAGGTCGGTACCGGTGAGCTGCTGCTCCAGCACCAGCAGCGCGGCCAGGGTGTGTACGAAGCTGCGGCAGGCCACACCGCTGGTCTCGCGTTCGGCGCGCAGGTGCACCACGGCGTCGGCCGAGGTGGTGATGGTGCTGCCGTCGGTGTTGGTGAGCGCCACGCGCCGGGCGCCGCTGCATTCGGCGAACAAGCGGTTGGTCTCCACCGAACCGCCGCCAGCCGAGATGCCCACCACCAGGTCGTCGGACGATCCGGGCCAGGTGGCCTCGGCGGCGCCGCTCTCGGCCACCGCGGCGATGCCGTGGCTGCGCAGGCGCAGCGCCGCCACCTGGGCCGCGTACAGCGACGAACCCATGCCCATCAGCAGCACACGGGCGGGTGAGGGTGTGACGGGCCACACCACCTCGCCGTGCTCGACGGCATCGGCGAAGGCGGCGAGCGCAGCGGGTGACCGTTCGAGGTCGGCGAGGAAGGTGGTGGCGTCCATGGGGTCTCAGTCGAGAGGGAACATCGCGCTCAGCGCGGCATCGGGAACGTACAGCCACACGGGCAGGGCGCGGGCGGCATAGACGAACTCGTGCAGTTCCTGCACGGCCCGCAGCGCGGTGAGTGCCTCGTCGTGGTGTGGGGCGATGCCCTCGGGCCACTCGGCGCGGTAGGCGGCGTGCGCGGCGTCGATGGCCTCGCCGATCCAGGCCTCCACGTCGGCGGCCCGGTGCGGGTTGCGCTTCACCACCATGCGGCCCACGTGGTCGATCGACTGCAGCAGCCCGGCCAGGTCGACCAGCGCGCTGCGCGGGCGCCGTTGCTCGACCGGGTCGATGAGCGGGTTGCCGTCGAAGTCGGTGACCACGATCGTGTCGCCCGAACGCAGGAACTGCCCGGCGTGCAGGTCGCCGTGGATGGGCTGCACCGGCACCGGGCCGACGAGGTGCAGCGCGTCGATGGCGGCGCGCACCGGCGTGGCGCGTGCGGCCAGGCGTTCGCCGGCTTCGCCGGCGGTGCAGCCGAGCGCCTCGTCGAGCAGTGCCTCGCCGCGCCGGGCCTCGTCGAGCAGGGAGCCGGTGGTGACGGGTGCGGGGATGACGCTGCTCGGGGTGGCGAGGGCGCGGTGCAGACGTGCGGCGAGCACACCGAGGCGCGCTGCGGTGGCCAGCGCGGCGGCCGGCCGTTCGGTGAGTTCCTCGACGTACCAGTCCCACCCCTCGCGGGCGTGGGGGATGTACTGGCTGAGCATCGCCACCACCCGGCCCTCGTGCTCGTGGGTCCCGAGGAAGCGGGGCATGTCGGTGAAGCCCACCTCGGTGAGGTGGGCCAGCACCTCGGCGCCGCGGTGGGGCAGTGGTGCCGGCGGCATCAGCCACTTCACCACCACGGCATCCAGCACCACGCCGTCGCCCAGCAGCCCGTCGCCCACCAGAACCGTGTGGTTCACCTGATCGGTCGAGATCACCCGCTCGGCGGCACCCGCGACCAGGGTCGGCACCAGGCGCCGGGCGAGTGCGGCGCTGGCGCCTGCGGCAGGAAGGTCGCCGGCGGGGTGTTGCGTCATGCCGGCCGGAAGCCCTCGCGTGGTGTGGGCTCGGCGTGCTTCACCATCACGTGATGACCGACGGTGAAGTCGGCGACGGCGTCGTGGCCCATGTCCTTGCCGAAACCCGACGCGCCCCGGCCGCCGTGGGGCATCTCGCTGGCGATGGGCAGGTGGTCGTTCACCCACGTCACCCCGGCGCGCAGTTGGTGCGCCACCCGCAGGCCGCGATCCACCTGGCCGGTCCACACCGACGACGCCAGGCCGTAGGGGCTGTCGTTGGCGAGCTCGATCGCGTGCGCCTCGTCGTCGAAGGGCAGTACGGCCAGCACCGGGCCGAACACCTCGTCGCGCACCAGCTCGCTGTCCTGCGCGGCATCGACCACCAGCGTGGGCGGGTAGAACCAGCCCTCACGCTGCAGTGGGTCGCCACCGCACAGCACGCGTGCACCGGCGGCGCGGGCCCGGCCGACGAAGCCGTGCACCCGGTTTCGGTGGGCGGCGGTGATGAGCGGGCCGACGTCGGCGCCCTCGTACGGCCCGCCGAGGGTGATCGACCGCATCGTCGCCTCCAGCGCGTCGACCACGCGCAGGTACGCCGAGCGTTCCACGTACACGCGGGTGGCGGCGGTGCAGTCCTGCCCGCTGTTGTAGGTGGCGGCCAGTGCGGCGGCGTGGCCGACGGCATCGACGTCGGCGTCGGCGAACACCACCAGCGGCGCCTTGCCGCCCAGTTCGAGGTGCAGTCGTGCCGGGCGGCCCGAGGCGAGTGACATGATGCGCCGCCCGGTGCCGGTGCTGCCGGTGACGGTGATCATGTCGGTGAGCGGGTGGGTCACCATCGCCTCGCCCACCTCGGCGTCGCCCGTCACCACGGTGAACACGCCCGCGGGCAGGCCGGCCTCGCGGGCCAGTTCGGCGAGTCGGATGGTGCTGCGCGGTGTGGCGGGCGCCGGCTTCAGCACCACGGTGCACCCGGCGGCCAGCGCTGCGCCGATCTTCCAGATGGCCATGATGAGCGGGAAGTTCCACGGGGTGATGGCGGCCACCACGCCCGCCGGGCGGCGCAGCAGCATCGACGTGTAGCCGGTGCTGAACACGCCGGCCGCGGTGCCGTCGGTGCTGCGCGCGGCGGCGGCGAAGAAGCGCAGGTTGTCGAGCGCGAAGGGCAGTTCGCCGTCGCGCATCACGGTCCACGGTTTGCCGGTCTCGGCCACCTCGATGGCGCACAGTTCGTCGGCGTGGCGTTCCACGGCGTCGGCCAGCGCCAGCAGTGCGGCGGCGCGTTGCGACGGCAGGGTCGACCCCCACTCGCGGCCCGCTGCCGCGGCGGCGCGCATGGCAGCGTCGACGTCGGCCGCTGTTGCGTCGGTGACGGTGTCAATGGTGCGTCCGGTGGAGGGGTCGATGATCGTGCGCTGCATGTGCTCTCCGGCTCGGGCCGCGATGGACGGGACACTACTGCGGCCGTCGTACGATCACAGCCGACACGAACCCGTCGACCGCGAGGTGACCATGGCTCAGAAGACCTTCCTGTTCATGCCCGAGAGTGCGTACGGGCCCACCAACAACTGCATCGGCATCGGCAACGAGTTGTTGCGGCTGGGTCACCGGGTGGTGTTCGCGGCCGAGCGCTCGTGGGAGGGTCGCCTGTCGTCGCTCGGGTTCGTCGAAGACCTCGTCGACCTCGCCCCGCCGCCCCCGCCCGATGCGCCCGAGCAGGCGGCCGGCCAGTTCTGGACCGACTTCATCCGCGACACGTCACCCGAGTTCCGCAAGCCCACCATCGAGCAGCTCACCACGTTCGTGCAGCCCACGTGGCAGGCGCTCATCGACGGGGCGATGTACTGCGAACCGCAGCTGCGCGAGATCGTCGCCCGCAACAAACCCGATGTGGTCATCGAGGACAACGTGAACTGCTTCCCGGCGTTGGTGACCGCCGGCGTGCCGTTCGTGCGGATGATGAGCTGCAACCCGCTCGAGGTGCGCGGCCCCGACGTGGCCCCCGTGTTCAGCGGCTACGCGGCCGACGACCGCAGCGGGTGGGACGAGTTCCGCGCCGAGTACGACCGCACGCACCGGCCGATGTGGAGCGCCTACGACGAGTGGGTGCAGTCGTGCGGCGCACCGGCGTTGAACGACCTCGACTTCATCCACACCTCGAAGCACCTCAACCTGTACCTCTACCCGGGTGCGGCCGACTACGTCGATCGTCGTCCGCTCGACAGCACCTGGCACCGACTCGAC
>JBEICS010000086.1:0-7772 GCA_040383925.1 Acidimicrobiaceae bacterium
CGGGTGCACCCGACCGGGCCAGCGGCGCCGCAACCGATGTGTTGCGCATCGTGCAGGTGGCATGAACTCGCCCGCGGTGTGGTCCGACGCGACCGGCGACCCGTCGGGGCCTCTCGTGGTGGTCATCCACGGTTCGATGGATCGCTCGGCGGGGATGCTGAAGGTGGCCCGTCAGCTCGACGACCGGGCTCATGTGCTGCGCTACGACCGCCGCGGCTACGGACGCTCGTGCCCGCACGACGGGCCCTACGGCATGCACCAGCAGGTCGACGACCTGGCCGCGCTGCTCGCCGATCGCGCGGCGGTGCTCGTCGGCCACAGCTACGGCGGCAACGTCGCGCTCGCCACGGCCGCCCGCCACCCACACCTGGTGCGGGCCGTGTCGATCTACGAGTCGCCACTCAGCTGGGAACCGTGGTGGCCGGGCACGACGGCTGGCGCGAACGCACTCGCCACCCGCGGCGAGCCGGCCGACGCTGCCGAGGCATTCATGCGCCGGTTGGTGGGTGACGCTCGCTGGGAGGCGCTGCCCGCGCGCACCCGCGAGCAGCGGCGGCTCGAGGGCGCGGCGATGGTGGGCGAGTTGTCCGACCTGCGCGAGCACGCCCCGTGGCGTGCCGAACAGATCCGCGTTCCCGTGCTGGCGGGCTACGGCTCGACCGGTCGGCCTCACCATCGGCGGGGTATGGAGCATGTCGCCGCCACGGTGGCCGGCGCGCAGGCGGTATCGCTCGAGGGCTGCGGGCACGATGCGCCGATGACGCATCCGGCGCTCTACGCCGAGGCGTTGGTCGTGCCGCTGCTGGGCTGAGGCTCAGCCCTCGTCGATGAGGGGGATGTCGATCTTCGTGCCGAAGAACGTGCAGCTGGTGCCGTTGTCGGTGCCAGCCGCGAGGTCGGCCGTCACCGTGTCGGCGCAGGAGTCGAGCGCCTTGCGCTGGGTCCACACGCCGAGCGCGAGGCCCAGCATGAGCAGCACCATGATGAGCTTCGCCATCACGTTCTTGATGATCATGCCCATCACCAGCGACAGCACAACGAACCCGATCGCGACCACAATCGCAAGGTTCTTGGCGGCCTGGAGGTCGATTGCAAGCATGCCCAGACGTTACGCCCTAGCGTTGGTGCCGTGAGTGACCCCACCGAATCCACCCGGCCCATCTCGATGGGGTCGGGTCTGCCCACCACCGTGCTCGCGCCGGCCGACCCGACTGCCCGGCATGCCCTGCTGCAGGCCATCGGCACCCCGGCCGACGAGCGCCGCGACAAGGTGGCCGCCGTGGTGGCCCGCTATCCCCGGTACATCGATGCGTGGGCAGCGTTGGGCGACCTCGGACGCGACACGGTCGAGCGGTACGCCGCCTATCGGGTCGGCTACCACCGCGGCCTCGATGCACTGCGGGCCAGCGGCTGGCGCGGCTCGGGCTACGTGCGCTGGTCGGCCGACACCAACCTCGGCTTCCTGCGGGCCCTGCGCGGCCTCGGCCTGATGGCCGCCGAGATCGGTGAGACCGACGAGGCCGAGCGGGTGGCGCAGTTCCTGCTCCAGCTCGACCCGACGGGCGTGCCCGCCGGCGAGCGCTGACGGCAACGGCGTGACGGCTGCCGAGCCTCGGTCACTCCGCATCTCCGGGGCGGTGCTGATGGGCGGGGCCAGTCGCCGGATGGGCCGCGACAAGGCGCTGGTCGAGGTCGATGGTGTGCCGATGGCCGAGCGGGTGGCAGCGGTGCTCGGCGCAGCCGGGTGCCACCCCGTGGTGGCCGTGGGCGGCGACGCTGCGGTTCACGCCCGGCTGGGTCTGCCCGCGGTGCCCGATCGTTGGCCGGGTGAGGGTCCACTCGGGGCCCTCGTCACGGTGCTGGGTGCGTTCGACCCCGATGTCGACGCAGTGGTGGTGGTCGCCTGCGATCTGCCCTGGCTCGATGGGGCGACGGTCGACGCGCTCGTGGCCCGCTTCATTGCTGCAGCGGGCTCGGCCGATGCCGTCGTTGCGCACTCCGATCGGCTCGAACCGCTGTGTGCGGTGTGGGCGTGCCAGGCTCACCGACCGCTCGAGCGACTGGTGCTGGAGGGCGAGCGTGCGGTGCACCGGGCGCTGGAGTCGCTGCGTGTGGTCACCGTGCAGGTCGACCCATCGGCCGTGGCGAACGTGAACAGCCCCGCCGACCTGCCGGGCGGGTAACGTGCGCACCCATGCCCATTCGTGAAGTATCGGTCGACGAACTCGAGTCAGCCCTGGCCGCAGGCGCTCGTCTGTTCGACGTGCGCGAGGTCGACGAGTACACCGAGGGCCACGTGCCCGGTGCGGTGCTCGTGGTGCTCGGCACCGTGCCCGACCACGTCGACACGTTCCGCGGCGACGGCGTGGCGTACGTCATCTGCCGCTCGGGTGCCCGCAGCATGCGGGCCTGCGAGTTCCTCGCCGGGCAGGAGGTCGAGGTCGTGAACGTGGCCGGCGGCACGATGGCCTGGGTGATGGCGGGCAAGCCCGTCGTCGCCGGAGACCAGCCGACGTGACCTTCGAGTGGGTGGCCGACCAGGCCACGTTCGAGAGCATCGTCGACGAACTGTGCGCCGAGCCGCGCTACGCCATCGACACCGAGTTCCATCGCGAGCGCACCTACTACCCGAAGCTCGCGCTCGTGCAGATCGGTTGGGGTGGCCGCATCGTGCTGATCGATCCGCTGGCGGTCGATGTGCGGTCGTTGCGCCGGCTGTTCGCGTCGCCGAGCCTCGCCGTGTTCCACGCCGCGCAGCAAGACCTCGACGTGCTCACCCACGTGTGCAGTGCGGTGCCCGAGCACATGTTCGACACTCAGATCGCGGCGGGCTTCATCGGCTACAGCACGCCGTCGCTGGCCTCGCTGCTGCAGGGCGAACTGAACGTCAGCGCCTCGAAGGGCGACCGGCTCACCGACTGGCTGCGCCGGCCGCTCACCGCCGAGCAGCAGCAGTACGCCGCCAACGACGTGGCGCACCTGCTGGAACTCCACGACCGGCTTGTCGCCTCGCTGGTCGGCCGGGGCCGGCTCGAGTGGGCCACCGATGCGTGCGAGGAGTTGCGCACCCGCCCGGCCGGCGCCATCGACCCCGAGCAGGCGTGGCTGCGGCTGAAGGACGTGCGCGTGTTGAAGTCCAAGTCGCGTGGCGTGGCGCAAGCCGTGGCCGCGTGGCGCGAACGCCGGGCCGCTCAGGCCGACGTGCCGCCGCGTCAGATCCTGCCCGACCTGGCTGTGCTCGGTATCGCCCAGAAGCACCCCACCACGGTGGCCGAACTGTCTCACGCACGCGGGGTCGACGAACGCCACAGCCGTGGTGCGTTGGGCACCGAGATCGTTGCTGCGGTGAAAGACGGTCTCGGCCGCGACGTCGCCCTGCCCACCAGCGATGTCGACGATCTCGACCGTGCCCTGCGGCCGGCCGTCACCCTCGTGTCGGCATGGGTGGGCGAGGTGGCCCGCACCGAGAAGATCGACGCCACACTGCTGGCCACCCGCAACGACCTGGTCGGCCTGCTCCGTGGCGACCCGGCTGCCCGCCTGGCGAGCGGCTGGCGCCACGAACTGCTGGGCGACGGCATCCGCCGTCTCGTCGAGGGGCGCGCCGCGCTCACCTTCGACGGTCGCGGCGGCCTGCGCCTGGTGCCTGTCGACTGACGGTCGCGTCGAATCGAAGGGCTCAGCGCGTGGCGCGTCGCAACTTGGCGGCCAGCGCGTCGAACACTGCCGCGACGTCGGCGCTGCGGCTGCCGTAGCTGTGCACCGGCCGTCGTTCGCCGATGGCCTGGTTCACGATCGCCCGGTTGGGAACGACCGGCTGCCACACCGCCTTGCGGCCGGCGATGCGGGCGAGTTCGTCGAGTCGTCGGTCGGCCTCGCTGCTCGTGGGCGGGACCCGGTTCACCACCACGCCGGCGAGTTCGAGGTGGGGGTTCTGCGTGTCCCAGATGTCGTCGATGACGTCGGCCACCGCGCCGATGCCGCGCAGGCTCAGCGCCGAGGGTTCGACCACGACGAGTGCGTGGCGGGCGGCGGTGAGGCCGCTGCGGGTGAGGTTGCCGAGCGACGGTGGGCAGTCGAGCAGCACCAGGTCGTACTGCGGGGCGACCTCGGCCAGTGCGGTGCCCAGCCGCTGCGGGTCGCCCACTTCGCGACGCTGCAGCTCGGGGGTGGCGGGCAGCACGTCGACGCCGGGTCCCCAGCCCGAGGGCACGATGGCGTGTACGGCCGGGGTGCGGTGCACCACGTCGGCAGCCGACACTTCGAGGGCCGCGGGGTCGATGCCCAGCACCCAGGTGGCCGACGCCTGGGGGTCGAGATCGACCACGAGCACCCGCCGGCCGGCCTGAGCCGATGCCGACGCGAGCCCGAGGGTGACGGTGGTCTTGCCCACCCCACCTTTCTGGTTCAGCAGTGCCACGATGGCGCCCATCGGCTCATTGTGCCAGCGCACGGTCGCTCTGCAGCCACTTGACCGGCGGGTCAGGGATGCCGTCATTCGACAGGTGCAGCAGGTAGCATGGCGAACAGTCTCAGTTTTCTCATCTTCGGGAGCCCTATCGTGAAGAAGGGTCGTCACCGCCGCTTCGAAGAAGCGCGCAAACTCAAACAATCGGGTCCGAGCGCATTCGACCTGGGGTTCGGGAGCAACGACAACCGTGAATCCTCGCCGGACGACGAATACGCCGAACTCGCACAGAAGTACGGCGTCTCGTTCGACGACGACGATGACGACCTCGACGAAGACGACGACGACTGACCGCAGCCAGCCGGCTGCCCCTCACCCCCCGGTGCCCACATGAACCCTCTGAGAAACATCGCCCTTGTCGCGCACGTCGACCACGGCAAGACCACCCTCGTCGATGCGCTGCTGCGCGCCACCGGCACGTTCGCGGCTCATCAGGCCGTCGTCGACCGTGTGATGGACTCGAACGACCAAGAACGCGAGCGTGGCATCACCATTCTCGCCAAGGCGGCGTCCATCGTCTGGAAGGGCGTGAAGATCAACTTGGTCGACACGCCTGGCCACGCCGACTTCGGCGGTGAGGTGGAACGAGCGCTCACCATGGTCGACGGCGTCATCCTGCTGGTCGACGCTGCCGAGGGCCCGCTGCCACAGACGCGGTACGTCCTGCAGAAGGCGCTGTCGCGCAACCTGCCGGCCATCGTGGTCATCAACAAGGTCGACCGTGGCGATGCCCGGCCCGAGGAAGTGCTCGACGAGATCTACCAGCTCTTCATCGACCTCGACGCCGACGACGAGCACATCGATTTCGAGATCATCTCGGCCGTGGCGCGTGAGGGCCGGGCGATGAAGGGCATCGGCATGCCCGCCGCCGACGCCGACCTGTCGCCCCTGCTCGACACCATCCTCGAGGCCATCCCGGCGCCGCAGGGCGACCCGTCGCTGCCGCTGCAGGCCATGGTCACCCAGCTCGATGCCAGCGAGTACCTCGGCCGCCTTGCCATCGGCCGCATCGTCAACGGCGTCATGCGCCGTGGCGAGACCGTCGCACTGCTCGAGGAGGAGTTCAGCGAGGGGCAGCCCGCGCTGAAGCGCCGCCTCACCCAGCTCATGGCATTCGAAGGCGTCAGCCGCAACGAGGCCGAGGTGCTGTCGGCAGGCGACCTGTTCGTCGTGGCCGGCTTCCCCGAGGTCGAGATCGGCGACACCATCGCCTCGGTCGAGGAACCCATCGCCCTGCCTCGCCTCGTCGTCGACGAGCCCGTGCTGCGCATGACGTTCGGCGTGAACACCTCGCCCCTGGCCGGCAAAGAGGGCAAGTACCTCACCAGCCGCCACCTCGTCGACCGCCTCAACAAAGAGATCCTCGGCAACGTGTCGATCAAGCTGTTCGAGACCGGTTCGCCCGATGCCATCGACGTGGCCGGCCGTGGCGAACTGCAGTTGGCCGTGCTCATCGAGGCGATGCGCCGCGAGGGCTACGAGTTGCAGGTCAGCCGCCCGCAGGTCATCACCAAGGAAGTGAACGGCAAGCGGTTCGAACCCCAAGAGCGTGGCGTCGTCGACGTGCCCGACGAGTACGTCGGCACCGTCACCCAGGAACTCGCGCCGCGCAAGGGCCGCATCACCGACATCCGCCCCGGCGACACCGGCCGCAGCATCGTCACCTTCGAGTGCCCGAGCCGAGGTCTCATCGGCTTCCGTTCGATGCTCCTCACGGCCACCCGTGGCACTGCGTTGTTGCACCAGCACCACCACGGCTGGGTGCCGTGGGCGGGCGATATGCCCGATGCCCGTGGCGGCGCCATGGTGGCCGACCGGCTGGGTGTCACCACCGGCTATGCGCTCGACAAGCTGCAGCTCAGCGGTCAGTTCTTCGTGCACCCCAGCGAGCAGGTGTACGAGGGCATGGTGGTGGGCGAGTGCGCCCGCGAGGAGGAGATGGTGGTGAACGCGGTGCGGCCGAAGGAGAAGAACAACATCCGCACGCACAGCCACGACGACGCCGTGAAGCTGCCGGCACCGCGCATCCACACCCTCGAGACGGCGATCGAGTGGATCCAGGAGGACGAACTCGTCGAGGTCACCCCGAAGAGCATCCGCATCCGCAAGCGCCACCTCGGCCTCGAAGACCGGCGCAAGGCGAACAAGAAGGTGCCTACCGCCTGACGGCGGGGTGCGGCAGCGGTGTCCACCGCGGCCGCTCGAGCAATTCGACCCAGCGGTCGTACACCTCCTGGCCCACCAGCCCGACGATCTCGTCGCGCAGGTAGCGGTACACGGGGTCCTTGCCGACGAAGGCGTCGGGCGATTCGGTGCACCACCAGTGGAACTCCTTGCCGCCTTCGCTCCAGTCGCGACGCTTCCACTCGCGCAGGGTGGAGGTGACGTAACCCTGGTCGTCGGTGTGGTGCTCGAGCCGCAGCGGCAGTTGCCAGCACACGTTCGGCTTCCAGTCCATCGGCCGCTCGCCGGCCTCGAGCGCTGCCGCGTGCCGCGCGCACCCGGCGCCGCCGGGGAAGTCGGGTCGGTTCAAGAAGATGCATGCGCCGTCGACCACGCGGGTCATCGTGCCGCCGTCGTCGGACGGGGCCAGGAACCCGCCCCGCTTGGCCTTCTTCGCGAACTGCCACTGATCGGGTCGCAACCGCACCACGGCACTCACCACGGTCTGCACGTCGTCGTCGTCGACGAAGTGAGCGCCGTAGCTGCAGCAGCCCTGTTGCAGATGGGTGGCGTCGTCGTCGAGCACGCCCTTGCAGCCCTCGCCGAAGATGCAGCTCCAGTTCGACCGCAGGAACGTGGCGTCGGCCATCCAGGTGCGGTTCTCGTGGTCGTCCTCGAAGCTGATCCACTCGTGGACATCGAGCGGCTGGGCGGGGGTGGACGGTCGTCGGCGGGCGGCGGGCATGGGCGCACAGGGTAGGCGACGACGCATGGGTTCCAGGTAGACGGCAGTGCTCGCTGGGTAGGCTGCGACCCGATGTCTACGCCCCCTGCCACCGCCGACCAACTCCGGTCCGCCTTCCTCGACTTCTTCGCTGCGAAGGGCCATGCCGTGGTGCCCTCGGCGAGCCTCATCCCGCACGACCCGACGGTGCTGTTCACCGTGGCGGGCATGGTGCCGTTCAAGCCGTACTTCGTGGGCGACGAGGTGCCGCCCTACACGCGTGCGGTCAGCTCGCAGAAGTGCGCCCGAGCCGGTGGCAAGCACAACGACCTCGACGACGTGGGCCGTACCAAGCGGCACCTGGTGTTCTTCGAGATGCTCGGCAACTTCAGTTTCGGCGACTACTTCAAGCACGAG
>JBEICS010000087.1:0-7759 GCA_040383925.1 Acidimicrobiaceae bacterium
ACCGCCGATGCCCTGACAGGCGACGTGGCCGGTCTGGTGACGCTGCCGATGAACAAAGAAGCCACGCAACTGAGTGATCCGGCCTTCGTGGGGCACACCGAGATGATCGCCGCGCAGTGTGGCGCCTCTCGGGTGACGATGATGCTCACCGCCGACATACCGGGTGGGTCGCTGGCCGTCACGCATGTGAGCACTCACTGTTCGCTGCGCGAGGCCATCGAGCGGGTGCGGGCCGAGCGGGTGTTCGATGTCGTCGAACTCACCCACTCCACGTTGCGCCGGTTCATCGATCGTCCGCGCATCGCAGTGTGCGGATTGAACCCGCACGCCGGCGAGCACGGCCTGTTCGGCAGCGAGGACAGCGACCACATCGCCCCTGCCATCGAGCGCGCCGTCGCTGCCGGGATCGACGCGTCCGGTCCGCATCCGGCCGACACGGTGTTCTTCCAGGCCGTGCACCGGCAGCGGTACGACGCCATCGTGTGCATGTACCACGACCAGGGTCATGGACCGATGAAGTTGCTCGCCTTCGACACCGGCGTGAACGTGTCGTTGGGCCTGCCCATCATCCGCACCTCGGTCGACCATGGCACCGCGTTCGACATCGCCTGGCAGGGTGTCGCGTTCACCGAGTCGCTCGAGCACGCGTTGGCCGCTGCCTGGCGGCTGGCCGGTCGGCGGTGAGCGAATCGCTGGCGGTGCCCCAGGGCACCTTCCGGCTCGCCCGATTCCCGGTGCGGCCACGCGAGCAACTGCGCGCGTGGGACGCAGCCGACGAGTACGTGCTGCAACACCTCGATGGAATGGCGTTGTCAGGCAATGGAGTCACGGTTGTGGTGAACGACGAGTCGGGGGCGCTGGCCGTTGCGCTCGCGGTCCGGACGACGAACCCGGTCGTCCACTGGGGCGATTCGTTCGTCAGTCAGTGCGCCACTCGCGCCAACCTCGCCGCCAACGGCATCGGTGCCGAGGCGGTGGCACTGCTGGGCAGCCTCGATCCGCTGCCACCACAAATCGACCTGCTCGTCGTGAAGGTGCCCAAGTCGTTGGCCGTGCTCGACGAACAGCTGCGCACATTGCGTCCATCGCTCCATCCGGGCACGGTGGTGCTCGGTGCTGCGATGACCCGCCACCTCCACACCTCCACGCTCGGGGTGTTCGAGCAGGTGGTGGGCAGCACACGCACCACGCTGGCGCAGCGCAAGGCCCGCCTGGTGCTGGCGACGGTCGACCCGGAACTGCACCCCGCGCCCAGCCGTTGGCCGGTGCGGTGGCAGGCGGCCGGCACCGCGGTCACGGTGGTGGCCCACGCCGGTGCCTTCGCTGCTGAGCGGCTCGACCCCGGCACCGAGGTGCTGCTCGACGCGTTGCTCCGTAGCGGCGCTCCGCCGGCCCGCGGGCCACTGGTGGTGGATCTGGGCTGCGGCACCGGGGTGGTGGGCACACGCGTCGCGCTCGCCGATCCGGGTGCCTCGGTGGTGTTCGTCGACGAGTCGTTCTACGCCGTGGCCTCGGCCGAGGCGACGTTCCGGGCATCGCTCGGACCCGACCGTCAGGCCCGGTTCGTCGTGGGCGACTGCCTCGACACCGTCTACGGCGGAGCGTCTCTCGACGCTGGTACGGTCGACCGGGTGATCGTCAACCCGCCGTTCCACAGCGGCCACGCGCTCACCGACGCGATCGCCTGGGACATGTTCGTCCAGGCTCGGAGAGTGTTGCGACGAGGGGGCGACGTGTGGGTGGTCGGGAACCGCCACCTCGCCTACCACGTGAAACTGAAACGAGTCTTCGGTGCGGCCGACGTGGTGGCGAGCACACCGCAGTTCGTGGTGCTCCGAGCCGTGCGCGCCTGAACGACGGAGCGGAGCGACCGGCTGTCAGACGGTGACGTCGAGTTGGATGGCCGGGGAGCGTTCCGGCTCGACCGGCTGATACGTGCTGAGCGCGTTCGACGACACCGCGCCGGCCTGCCGTCCGGCGTTCATCGCCACCGACGAGACCACCATCACATTGGCGATGTTGACCCGTGGGTCGATGTTGCGGCCGGCGATGATGCCGCGGGCCATCGACGTGGCTGCTGCGATGTCGGCTCGGTCGGCATCGGCCGCGACGGTGAGCCGGGCCAGGCCGCTGTGCGGATCGATGTCGAGCAGGAAGCTGCCCGAGCCCGAGCCGATGGCGCTGAGCGCGCTGCCGAAGCTGATGAGGAGCGGATCGGTGAGCGGCGACACGCCGTCGCGCACCCGAGCCCGCTGATCGGCGACGAACCGGCTCGAGAGCGCGATCGACGTACTGACGTCCTGGCTGGTGCCCGCGTCGTCGGTGACCGTGGCGCGAGCGGTGACCGTGGTGGCGTCGGCGCTCGAGCCGATGGAGCCGCGATCCATCACGCCGAGGGTGACGCCCCAGTCGGGTCGCGACGAGAGAGCGGGTGGGCGTTCGGGGGGCGGTGATTCGAGCGTCAGCGATGGCAGCTCGGATGCATCGACCATTCGAACCGGACGGCCGGTGAGCCGCTCGACCATGGTGACGAGCACCTTGATTCGGGGCAACGGCGACACGACCGGTGCATCGGATGCATCGGGGCGTGGGGTCGCTGACTCGACATGGGGTGGGGGTGCGCCAGGCGAGTCGGCCCCAGCCCGCCCCACAGCGGCCAGTGCCGCCGGGTTGAGAGTGGAACCTTCTATACGCATGTTGCTGACGGTCCCCGACCCCTTGGCTGGATGCCCGGCCCTTGACCAAACCTTGTCGGGCGACCCGGTGGCGTCGGCCCCATTGCTACCATCGCCCCGTGCCGGTCCACGTGTTCGACGACCCGTATGCGCTCGACGCCGACACCATCGGCGCGTATCGGCGCGATGGACACACCGTGGTGCGCGGCCTCGCTTCGGCCGACGAGCTCGCCGTGTACGCCCCGGCGATCGAGTCGGCGGCGCTGCGTCACCGGTACGAACGTCGCCCGCTCGAAGAACGCGACACCTACGGTCGTGCCTTCCTTCAGGTACCGAATCTGTGGGCCCACGACGAGGCCGTGCGGCAGTTCGTCACCGCCCGCCGTTTCGCCAAGGTGGCAGCCGATCTGATGGGTGTCGACGGGGTTCGGCTGTACCACGACCAGGCGCTGCTGAAAGAGCCGGGTGGAGGGCACACGCCGTGGCACCAGGACCAGAACTACTGGCCGCTCGCCACCGAGCACACGATCACGATGTGGATGCCGCTCGTCGACGTCGACCTGCACATGGGAGCGATGACGTTCGCCTCCGGCACCCACCGCCTAGGGGCGCTCGGCGAACATCTCATCGGCGACCCGTCGCAGGCCTACTTCGACGAGATGGTGCGCGAGCGCGACTTCCCGCTCGCCACCCACGCACCCATGCGGGCGGGTGACGCAACGTTCCACGCCGGGTGGACCCTGCACTCGGCGCCGGCGAACCCCACCGACGTGATGCGCAGTGTGATGACGGTCATCTACTTCGCCGACGGAACGCTGGTGGGCGAGATCGATCACCCGGCACGGTCGCTCGATCAGCAGTGGTGGTTGGGAGGCCGCGCAACGGGACTTCCGGCCGATGGCCCCGGGAATCCGGTCCTCTACCATCGGCTCCATGACCATGACCGTGCATGAGGCCGGATTCGCCTTCGTCGACCCCACTGCCTACGCCGATGAACCCCGTTTCGAAGCAGCCACAGCGTTGCTGCGTCGCGAGAGTCCGGTGCACTGGGTGGAGGGCCCGGGGTTCAACCCGTTCTGGGCCATCACCCGCCACGCCGACATCTTCGAGATCGAGACCAAGCACCAGATCTTCCTGAACGAGCCCCGACCGGTGCTCGGTACGGTGGCCGACGACCAGCGGCGCAAGGAACACGGCGACATGCTGCGCACGCTCATCCATGTCGACGACCCCGAGCACCGTCAGCTGCGGGGCGTCACGGCCGACTGGTTCCTGCCCAAGAGTCTCGCCAAGCTCGACACCCGACTGGCGGGCCTGGCCAAGGCCACGGTCGACCGCATGGCCGGTCTGGGCGGCGAATGCGACTTTGCCCGCGACGTGGCCATCCAGATGCCGCTCAACGTCATCCTCGCCATCCTCGGTCTGCCCGAGAGCGACTACCCGCGCATGCTGCGGCTCACCCAGGAACTGTTCGGGGCCGCCGACGAAGACCTGCGCCGCGGCGGCAGTCCGGAAGACATCGTCGCCGTCGTGCAGGACTTCTTCACCTACTTCACGGCTCTCACCGACGACCGGCGCGCCCACCCCACCGACGACCTGGCCTCGGTGGTGGCCAACGCCAGCATCGAGGGCGAACCGCTGACGATGATGCAGACCATCTCGTACTACGTCATTGCTGCCACCGCAGGGCACGACACCACGGCGTCGGCCATGGCGGGTGGGCTGCATGCGTTGCTCGAGCATCCCGACCAGATGGAGCGGTTGCGCGACGACCCGACGCTCATGAACACGGCCGTCGACGAGATGATTCGCTGGGTCACGCCGGTGAAGCACTTCATGCGCACCGCCACGGTCGACTACACGTTGCGCGGCACCACCATCGAGGCCGGGCAGTCGGTGCTGCTCAGCTACCCATCGGGCAACCGCGACGAGGACGCGTTCGTCGATCCGTTCCGTTTCGACGTGGGTCGCACCCCGAACAAGCACCTGTCGTTCGGGTTCGGTGTGCACTACTGCCTCGGAGCGATGCTCGCCCGGATGGAACTGAAGGCGTTGTTCACCGAACTGCTGCCAAGGCTCGACAGCATCGAGTTGGCCGGTGAGCCGGCGCTGATGAAGACCATCTTCGTCGGCGGGTTGAAGCGGCTCCCCGTGCGGTACGAACTGCGCGCCTGACGGTACGCTCTCGCCCCGTGCCTGCCCCTCTGTGCGTGTTGGGCGACTTCGCCTGGGACGTCCTCATCCGCACCAATACCGAACTGCTGAGAGGTGGCGACACCTTCGGTGAGGTGATGCTCACCCCCGGCGGCAGTGCTGCCAACGTGTCGGTGTGGGCGGCGCGCTGCGGATACGACACCCACTTCGTGGGCAAGATCGGGCGAGACCGGTTCGGCTTGCTGGCTCAGGAGGACCTGGCCGCCGAGCGGGTGAACGCCCACCTCATCGAGACCGATGCCCATCTCACCGGGTCGGTGGCCGTGTTCGTCGACCACACGGGCGAGCGGTCGATGGTGTCGGGTCGCGGAGCCGACTTCTACCTGTTGCCCAGCGAACTGCCGAGCGACATCGTGCGCGCTGCCGGCCACCTGCACCTCACCGCCTGGTCGTTCTTCGTCGACCCGCCTCGTGCGGCGGCGCGCAAGGCCGCCCGGCTCGCCCGCGAGGCCGGGGCGACGCTGTCGTTCGACCCGGGGTCGTTCCAGATGATCGGCGAGATGGGTATCGACACCTTCCTGGGGTACACCCAAGATCTCGGGGTCGACATCCTGCTGCCGAACTTCGAAGAGGGGGGCATGCTCACCGGACTCGACGAGCCGGTGGCGATCGCTGCGCGGCTCGCCGAGTTGTACCCGGGTGCGCTGGTGATGCTGAAGCTCGACGCCGAGGGCGCGCTCGTGTACGAGGCCGGTGAGGCCACGGTGGTGCCGCCGGCGACGAACAACCTGGTCGATGCCACGGGTGCGGGCGACTCGTTCGCCGGGTCGTTCCTCGCCCACTACCTCGAGCACCGCGATGCGGTCGCGGCGGCGCAGTTCGCGACGCAGATCTCGGCGTGGGTCATCGAACACCTCGGGGCGCGGCCCCAGCCCGACGCCCGGTTGCGTCAGATCCTGCGGCGCTGAGGCGGCAGCGACAGCCGCTCACACACCGCTGGGGCCTCACACGCCGCTGGGAAACGTGTCGGGGGGCTCGGTGCGGTCCCACTCGGCGGTGCGTTCGAGCGGCTCGAGCGCGGTGGTGCGGTCGAGGTGCAGCACCACGTCGAACTGATCGGCGAGCCGCGCCGGGAAGTAGTGACTCTGGCGTTCGGTGTGCGGTCGGTACACCACGCCGATCGCCCGCTCGAGCCGCGGTGTGCGCAGTTCGTTCGCCACCACCGGCTCGCTGGTCGACACCCAGAACGCGGGCAGCCCAACCTGGTGGAGCAAGGCCTCGTGGCTGTTGGTGAGGGCCGGGCTCACCCGCCAGCGCTCGGCGCGGCTGCCCCATGCCGATGCCGCGGTGACCGACCCGTCGAAGGTGGTGAGCCCGATGAGCAGGCAGTCGCGTCCGTACCGCTGCCGGGCCAGCTGCCCGACGGTGAGCTCACCTCTCGCTCCCATCGCCGTGGCGCGTGCGTCACCCACGTGCGAGTTGTGCTCCCACACCACCACCTTCGCCCGGTGCTGGCCCGCACCCAGACGTTGGTCGACATGGTGGGTGACTGCGTCGAGGGTGGCGGCCATGTGTCGGTCGCGGAGGTTCCACGAGGAGGTCTCGGCGCGATACATCTGCTGGTAGTACTCCTCGGCGTTGCGCACCACCATGGCGTTCACCTCGGCGCTGAACAGGTCGTCGTCGGCATGGGGCCCGTCGGTGCCGAGGTATGCGGCCCCGTTGCGGCGCAGCGACACCAGTTGCGCCACCACCTCGTCTTCACAGGGAGCGGCGCCTTCGAAGGCGAGCGCGTAGCCGTAGGCCTGGCCCTCGGCGCCCACGTGGTCGAAACAGCTGTAGCGCTCGCGTGCCCGGCGGGCCTCCACCGGGTCGACCGTGTCGAGGTAGTCGACGACCGCCTCCATCGATGCGCGCAGGCTGTACAGGTCGAGCCCGAACATCCGCACCCGCTCGGCGTCGTGCCGACGGCTCGTGTTGTGGGCGCGCAGCCACTCGACGAAGCCGACCATCTCGGTGTTGCGCCACATCCAGGCGGGGAAGCGACGGAAGTCGGACAGGGCTTCGTCGGCCGAGGTGTCGTCCGAGTCGCCGAGGGTGTACCGCTGCACTCGTGCGGCGTCGGGCCAATCGGCTTCGAGAGCCACCACGTTGAAGCCGCACTCGGTGACGAGACGCTGGGTGATGCGCGCTCGCTCGCGGTAGAACTCGCGGCTGCCGTGGGTCGACTCGCCGATGAGCACGAAGCGGCGATCGCCGACGAGGTCGACGAGTCCGTCATAGTCGCGGTCGTGACCCAGTACCGGTTGGGCGCAGCGGGCGAGAGCGGGCAGGGTGCCGGACCGGGAACCGGAGTGGGAAACCGTCATGACCACAGCGTCACCGGCGATGACTGCGATCCGGAGGGGGAAGGCTGCGTGATCGGGCGAGACCTTCGGCCCTCGCGTGTCGGCACGGGCGCTGCTTGGCTGAACGTGCCGAGCGGTGCCATCGGGCACCGAGCGAGGAGGACGCACGATGTTCGTCGACCGTCACGATGCCGGCCGGAGGTTGGCCGACCTGCTCGATCACATCGGGGCGGAGCGACCCGTCGTGGTCGGTGTGCCGCGCCAGGGCATGCCCGTCGCCGAGGAGGTGGCAACCGCGCTGCGCGCGCCGCTCGACGTGCTGGTGGTGCGCCGAGTCGTGGTGCCGGTGGAGGGTCGTGGCGTCGCCGTGGGGGCGGTGGGGGAGGGAGGGGTGCACCTCATCGATCGCGCGCTGGTCGAGGCCACCGGGATCGAGCCCGACGAACTTGCCGCCCTCGAACGGGTGGAGGCGCTGGAAGTGGAGCGTCAGGTGCACCGCTACCGCGGCGATCTGGCCCGCACCGACGTGCGCGGTCGGACCGTGCTGGTGGTCGACGACGGCATCGCCAGCGGATCGACCGC
>JBEICS010000088.1:0-7643 GCA_040383925.1 Acidimicrobiaceae bacterium
CCGAGTGTCCGACCGACCCGCTCGACGCGATGGACTGGCTGCGCGCGCACGCCTTCATGGACCTGGTCAGGGGTGAAGGCGGCCCGGTCGGCAAGCCCGAGGTGATCGTGGTCATCGATCAGCAGACCTTCGAACACGGCCGACATGCACAATCCAAGGTCGACGCTGGCCCGGGGATCGATCTGCCGATCGACAGCATCCGCACGATCGCCGGGCGGGCACGGTTCGTGCCGGTCGTCGTCAACCGTGATGGTGTCGTCATCGCCCAGGGCGACCCGGTGCCCAGCTACGACCAGATCGTCCAGTCACTCAGCCGGCCGGTCGGCCTCGATCCCGGCCGCAGCCGACGACACGCCAGCACCCGACAACGCCGGGCGCGGCGGGCGATGTACCGGGCGTGTGCCATTCCGGGCTGCGGGCGACATGTGTCGATCACCGAAGCACACCACCTCCACTGGTGGGAACACGGCGGACTGACCGATCTCGCGAACCTGCTGCCGCTCTGCAGGCATCACCACGACCGACTCCACGCCGAACGATGGCAACTCGCCATGGGAACCGACCGGGCCATCACCGTGCGCGCACGCGACGGAACCCTGCTGATGAGCACTGGGCCGCCCGCACGACAATGGGAGTGAGGTGCGACGGGATCGGCCTCGTGTGCTGGTCGGGTCGGGTGGCCGGGTCGGGTGGCCGGTTCGGGTGGCCGGGGGTCAGGTGGTGTAGTCCTGGATGCGGCGGCCATGGCTGCGATCGGTGATCGTGGCGGCACGCGAGCGCATCTCGGCCAGCACGGCGGCGCGGTCGATGGTGAGCAGTTGTCGATCGCGCATCAGCACCCGGCCACCGACGATGGTGGTGCGCACGTCGCTGCCTCGGATGCAGTGCACCAGCACAGCAGCGAGGTCGTGCAGGGGCTGGCAGTGGAAGCCCGATACGTCGACGAGAGCGAGGTCGGCGAGCGCGCCCACCGACACCTCGCCGAGTTCGCCGCGGCGGCCGATCACCGCAGCCGAGCCGGGGCCGGCCAGATGGAGTGCCAGCGGGTTGGTGAACCAGGTGGGGTCGCCCTCCACCTGCTTCTGTGAGAGCGATGCGATACGCATGTTCTCGGCGATGTCGAGCGTGTTGTTCGACGCGGCGCCGTCGGTGCAGTAGCCCACCGGCACCCCGGCGGCCAGCAGCGCGCGGATCGGGGTGAGTGGGCCGAGGGCGAACTTCAGATAGCCCTTCGGCCCGTGGGTGACGCCCACCCGGTCGGCGTGTGGGGCGAGCAACCCGATGTCGGCAGGGGTGATGCCGTTGCCGTGGGCGATGATCACACCGGCATCGAGCACACCGGTGCGGTGGAGCACCTCGATGGGGGTGATGCCTCGGCTCTCGAGGCTCACTTCGGTTTGGTGCATGTCTTCTGCTGCGTGGGTGTGCACCCGCACGCCGAGGGTGCGAGCTGCATCCGCGGCACGGCTGAGGTGGAGGTCGCTCACGGTGTAGGGCGCGTGGGGTGCGATAGAGGTGGTGATGCGCCCGTCGGCGGCATGGTGCCAGCGGGTGGCGAAGTCGACCGATTGCTCGAGGCCGGCGTCGCCCTGCGAGCTGAAGAAGGCCGAGCCGAGGTCGGCGCGGATGCCGCTGTCGACGACGGCACGGGCTGCTTCGTCCATGAAGAAGTAGTGATCGGCGAAGGTGGTCACACCCGCTTCGATCATCTCTGCAGCGGCGGCGAGGGTGCCGAGGTACACGTCGCCCGGCTCGAGGTTCACCTCCATCGGCCAGATGTAGTCGTCGAACCAGGCCTTCACCGTCACGTCCTCGGCCGCGCCGCGCAGCAGGGTCATCGCCGCGTGACAGTGCGTGTTCACGAAGCCGGGCATGGCCACCAATCCGGTGGCGTCGATCACCTCGGTGGCGCCGGCATCGCGAGTGGTGCCGGCGGGGTCCGTGATGCCGTGGGCGTTGGATGCGCTGAGGCGGGCGAGGGCCACCGACGGCGGTTCGGCCACGATGGCGGTGATGCGGTCGTCGACCACCTCGATGGTGGCTGGGCCGACGAAGGTGCAGGTGTCGGGTGAACTGGCGGTGAGCACCGTGGCGCCCACGACGGCGAGATGCGGCACCGGACGCAGCGGCGAGACTGCGTCGGGCGTTGCATGGGGCGTCGCATTGGGGGTCGCATCGGGGGTCGCATCGGGGGTCGCATCGGGCGTTGCATCGGGCGTTGCATCGGACATGGGGCGACCCTAGCCATCTATCCTTCGGCCATGAATCTGGCCGGAATCGTCGACGCACTGGTCGAGGCGCCGGTCGTGCCCAGCTTCACCCGCATCGGCTACGACGTCAGATCGCGGCTGGCGCACTGGACGGCGCTCGACGACTACGACCTCGACGGACGGGTGGTGGTGCTCACCGGGGCCACCTCGGGGTTGGGGCTCGCTGCGGCCGAACAGTTCGCCCGCTGCCGGGCCACGGTGGTGCTGGTGGGACGCGACGCCGCGAAGTGCGACCGGGTGCTCGCCGAGTTGCAGGGCCGCACCGGGAACCCGCATCTCATGAGTGTGGTGGCCGATCTGGCCGAGCCGGATCAGGTGCGGGCGGCGGCAGCGCTGGTGGCGGCCCGGTTCGAGCGTGTCGACGTGCTGGTGCACAACGCCGGGGCGCTCACCGCTCGCCGCACTGTGAACTCGCTGGGGATGGAGTCGACCGTCGCGTCTCAGGTGGTGGGTCCGTTCCTGCTCACCGCCCTGCTGCTCGACCGCCTGTGCGTCGCCGCACCGGGACGGGTCGTCACCATGTCGTCGGGCGGCATGTACACCGCAGCACTCGAGATCGAACGGCTGCAGATGGGCGACGACTACCGCGGTGCCGAGCAGTACGCCCGCGCCAAACGGGCGCAGGTGGCGCTGAACGGCGAGTGGGCACGGCGGGCGGCCCTGGCGCATCTGCCGGTGTCGCCGCCGCATCGGCCGGTGTCGCCGCCGCAGCCGCCAGTATCGCCGCCGCAGCCGCCAGTATCGGTGGTGTTCCACACCGTGCATCCCGGCTGGGCCGACACGCCGGGCGTGGAGACGGCGCTGCCCCGGTTCCGTGCCCTCACCGGGCCGCTGCTGCGCAGCCCCGCGCAGGGGGCCGACACGATGGTGTGGCTTGCGGCCGACGACGGCGAACCGCTGCGGCAGTCGGGCCGGTTCTGGCTCGATCGCCGGATGCGCCCCGAGCATCGACTGCCCACCACCCGGCGCAGCGACACCGCCGAGCGTCGGGCCCTGCTGTGGCAGTGGTGCGTCGAGGCTGCCGGTGTCGACCCGTTCGCCACGCGGTCGGCCGATGGGGCGATCGCGTCGCCGACGCCTCACTGAGCGAAACTGGGGCCATGCAGGAACCCGCCGTCCTCCGCCTGCCGGCACCCGACGCGCTCGACACCACGGCGATCGGTCGATTCATCTCCTGGCTCGATCACCACGGCCACCCCGGCCTGTCGAACTACGACGATCTGTGGCGTTGGTCGGTCGACGACCTCGAGGGCTTCTGGGCCGCGCTCTGGGAGTTCGCCGACGTGCGATCGGCGACGCCGTACACGGCGGTGCTCGAGTCGGCAGTCATGCCGGGTGCGCGCTGGTTCCCCGGGGCCACGCTCAACTATGCAGAGCACGCGCTGCGCAGGCGGGGGAGCGACGCGGCCATCGTGGCGCTGTCGCAGACACGCGACCGCATCGAGGTGAGCCGCGACGAACTGCGCGACCGCGTGGCCGCCGTGCGGGCAGGCATGGAAGCCGCCGGCGTGCAGCCGGGCGACCGCGTCGCGGCCTACCTACCCAACATCCCGGAAGCGGCCATCGCCTTCCTGGCCGCCGCCAGCATGGGTGCGGTCTGGAGTTCGTGCGCGCCCGAGTTCGGGGTGCAGGCGGTGCTCGACCGGTTCGGGCAGATCGAGCCCACGGTGCTGCTGGTGGTCGATGGGTACCGTTATGGCAGTCGCGACATCGACCGCGCCGAGGAAGTGGCGAGCATCCGCGCCGGTCTGCCGAGCGTGCGCACCACGGTGATGCTGCGTACGTTGCATCCCGAGGCGCCGCTACCCGCCGGGGTGGTCGACTGGACGACGTTCGAGCGCGTCGAGGCGCGGGGCGACGACCTCGAGTTCCTGCCGGTGCCCTTCGACCATCCGCTGTACGTGCTCTATTCGTCGGGCACCACCGGCCTGCCCAAGCCCATCGTGCACGGTCACGGCGGCATCCTGCTGGTGCACCTCAAAGATGTCGGGCTGATGAGCGACATCGGCCCCGGCGACCGCTTCTTCTGGTTCTCCACCACCGGCTGGATGATGTGGAACTACCTCATGTCGGGCCTGGTCGTCGGGGCGACGATCGTGCTGTTCGACGGCGATCCGGCGTGGCCCGGCCTCGACACCCTGTGGCGTCTGGCCGCCGACGAAGGCGTCACCTGGTTCGGCGCCAGCGCCCCGTTCCTCGTCGCGTGCCGCAAGGCGGGCCTCACCCCCGGGCGCGACCTCGACCTGGCGGCCCTCCGTGCGGTGGGCTCGACCGGGGCGCCCTTGCCCCCGGAGGGTTTCCGCTGGGTGTATGAAGCAGTGAAGGACGATGTGCTGCTGTCGTCGATCAGCGGCGGCACCGACATCTGTTCGGCGTTCGTCGGTGCGAGCCCGCTCACTCCGGTGTGGGAGGGCGAGATCCCGTGCCGATTCCTCGGTTGCGCGGTGGAGGCATTCGACGAAACCGGGCGATCGGTGGTGGGCGAACAGGGTGAACTCGTGGTCACTCGGCCCCTTCCCTCCATGCCGATCGGCTTCTGGAACGACCCGAACGGCACCCGCTATTCGGCTGCATACTTCGATACGTATCCAGGTGTATGGCGTCACGGCGACTGGATCACCATCACCGAACGTGGGTCGTGTGTCATCACGGGCCGATCGGATGCCACCTTGAATCGCAGCGGTGTGCGGATCGGTACGGCCGAGATCTACCGGGTGGTCGATGCGCTCGACGGTGTGGCCGACAGCCTGATGGTGCACCTGGAGGACCCGACGGGCGACGGGCCCGGAACGCTGCTGCTGCTGGTGGCGCTGCCCGATCGGGCCACCGAACTGCCGCCGGGACTGGTCGCCACGATCCGTCAGGCGTTGCGCACGCAACTGTCGCCGCGGCACATGCCCGACGAGGTGTACGCGGTGCGAGCCGTGCCCACCACCTTGTCGGGCAAGAAGCTCGAGTTGCCGGTGAAGAAGATCCTGCTGGGTGCCGACCCGGATGCAGTGGCAAGTCGCGGCGCTCTCAAAGAACCAGGTGTCCTCGACGACATTTCGGCGTTGGCGCGCAACCGGTAGCGTGCTCAAAGGCAGCAATTGCTCACCGTCGCCTCAGGAGGTTCTGTTGTTCCGTCATGTCGTGCTCATCACGCTGAGTCCTGAGGCGACCGATGCGCAGCGTCAGGCACTGCTCGACGGTCTCTCCGGACTTCCTGCTGCGATTCCCGAGATCCGCAGCTACGTGTACGGCGTCGACGCCGGGCTCGCCGAGGGCAATGCGACTGTCGCAGTGGTGGCCGATTTCGATGATGTCGACGGCTACCGCGTGTACGCCACCCATCCTGCGCATGTGCGGGTGATCACCGAACTCATCCGCCCCATCATGGTGGGCCGCGCCGCCGTGCAGCACCAGGTCTCCTGACCCGTGGAGACCGAAGCAGAACTGTTCCGTCTGGCGCTCGACGCGCTCGAGGACCCGTTGACCATCCACGCGATCATTCGCGACGATGCCGGGGCCGTCGTCGACTTCCGATACGTGTACGCCAACCCTGCGGCCGGAGTGATGCTCGGTGTGCCGGCTGAACAGCTAGCGGGTCGACTGCTCGGCAACGTGGTGCCCCGGTTCCGCGAGAGCAGCCTGTACGCAGCGTTCGTGGAGGTCGCCGAATCGAAGCGCAGCGCGCTGCACGAGGTGCGCTGGACGCACGCCGAGCGGGGCGAGCTGGTGTTCGAGGTGCAGGTGTTGCCCCTCGACGACAGCATCGTGTCGTGCGCACGCGACATGACGGCGAGGGTCGAGGCCATCGCGCAACGTGAGGTCGCCGAGGCCGAACGTGCCGAGGCGGGGGCTCAGTTGGCCATTGCATCCGAGCGCGAGCGCATCGCCGGCGATCTGCACCAGACACTCGTGCGCGACCTGTTCGAAGTGGTGCTCCGGCTGCACACGGCCGCCGAACTGACCGATCCCGACACACGCGTGCGTCTGGCCGATGTGATCGACCGGGTCGACGACGCCATCACCAAGACACGAGGTGCGGTGTTCGCCACACGGGCCAACGGGGAGGAACCTGCGCTGGCGCCTCGCGTGACAGAGTAGGGGCATGGCCCTCACCTCGCTTGCGCAGCAGTTCGTCGACGACGGCTTCCTGGTGGTCGACAACCTGCTGTCGCGCGCCGAACTCGACGCGATCGTGGCCGACGCCGCCAAGTTCGCCCGGGGCGACTACCCGGTACTGAACCCGCCCACGCTGCCCGATGGCGCCACCGACGACGAAGCGCTGCAGCACGTGCTGGCCGTGCACTTCCCGCACTGGGTCAGCCAGGTGGCGCTCGACATGATCAACCATCCCGGTATCGCCGAGGTGCTGCACCAGATCGTCGGGGCACACCTCGCCCACTGGGACGGCGCGGTGAAGTGCTGCCAGTCGATGCTGTTCGTGAAGGGCCCGGGCATGCCCGGCCAGGCGTGGCACCAGGACGAGCGCTACATCCCCACCCGCGACCGCTCGCTGCTGGGCGCGTGGATCGCCATCGACGACGCAACCATCGACAACGGCTGTCTCTGGGTGGTGCCCGGCTCGCATCGCAACGGCTATCTGTGGCCGGCGGGGCCCCACGGCAACCCCGACGAGTACGACACCAGCGACCAGGCCTACGGCTTCGACGATGCCGCCGGCATCCCCGTGGAAGTGAAGGCCGGTTCGGTGGTGTTCTTCAACGGCTACCTGCTGCACCGCTCGCTGAAGAACCGCACCAACGGGTACCGGCGGGCCCTGGTGTTCCATTATCTGAACGCCTGGTCGCTGTTGCCGTGGAAGACCAACGGCTCGGTGCACGGCCTCGAGATCCCGCTGCTCGACAGCCGGGCGGTGGTGCCGGTGGGCGCCGATCCGTACGCCCCCAAGGGCTACAGCACCCCGCCCAAGCAGGTGTTCCTGCGCCCGATCGACAACGAGTGGCCCGACGTCGACGTGTTCGCCGAGGTCGATCAGGCGTAGAGCGCGAACAGGTCGGCGATGGCCTTCAACTGGCCGCCCGATGTCGACGACATCACGGCGATGGGCAGCACCCCGGCGTCGAACCAGGCTTCCAGTCGGTCGCGTACGCGGGTGGCGTCGCCCGAGATGGTGCAGTCGTCGATCCAGCGGTCGGTCATCAGCGCTGGCAGCGCGTCGCGGTCGCCCGCCGCCAGTGCCGCCTCGATGGCGTCCATCTCGTCGGCGTAGCCGGCCTGGCGCCAGTAGTTGCGGTAGTTGGGCAGGGCGATGTAGCCCGCCAGGGTGCGGCGGTGGATGGCGCGAGCCGCGTCGAGGTCGGCATCGATGACCGTGGGCACCATGTTGGCGAGGAAGAACCCGTCGCCTGCCTGCTGCCGGGCCCG
>JBEICS010000089.1:0-7604 GCA_040383925.1 Acidimicrobiaceae bacterium
ACTGCCCGACGCGGCCTGGTCACCGCCGGGCCGCTGCGCGTGCGCCGCGCCGACGTGCTCGGCATCGCCTCGCGCTCCACCGTGATGCCTGGCACCGCCGAGCTGCTGGTCACCCCGCACCACACCCCGGTATCGATGGGGCACCATGCCGCGGCCGGCGTGCTGGGCGATCTGGTACGCCTGAAAGCCCTGGGCCAGACCGGCACCGAGTTCCACGCGCTGCGGCCCTACGTACCCGGCGACGACATCCGGCGCATCAGTTGGAAGGCCTCGGCCCGCTCCACCGACCTGATCGTGAAAGACACCGCCCCCGAGGGGTTGCGTCGATGCACGGTGGTACTCGACCTCGATGCAGCGGGCTACTCCGGTGAGGCAGGCACCGAAGCCTTCGAGCGGGCGGTATCGGCAGCCGCCTCGGTGGTCACCGGCGCCGTGCAAGCAGGCCTGCTCACCCGGGTGGTGGCGGCCGATGTCGACCTGCGCGGTCACGACGTCGCCCCTGCGGCGCTTCGCTGGCTCGCCACGGTCGAACCGCGCGAGCAGACCGCCGCGGTCCCGGCGCTGCAGACCACCGAGGGGCTCGGCCTGCTCGTGGTGGTCGCTCCGTCCCTCGACCGCCCCTTCGTCGCCGAGGTGCGCAGCAACGCCAGCCCCGACGACGTGGTGGTGGTCGTCGCGACTCGGAATCACGGCACGACCACTGGCAACGACCGGCATCTGGTGGTCGATGCCACCGACGCCACCGACAACGGTTCGTTCGCGGCCTCCTGGGCGGCGCTCGTCGGCGACGGTGGGTCCGCTGCGCGACTACCCGCCGCATATCGGACGGAACCGTGAACGCGCCACGGCGATTCACCCTCGACGATGTGGTGGCGACATCGCTGCTGACGGCCCTCACGGTTGTCACCGCCCTCGGCCTCTCGCGGGTGTTCACCGGCTGGAGCTACCTGCGCCCCGTGCTCATCGTGGCGCTGGTGGTGCACCTCGTCTGCTACCTGCTCCGCCAGGTACGTGTGCCGGGGGTGGTGGCCGTCGCTCTGGCGGCCGTCGTCCTGGCCGAGGTGGTCTGCCTGGTCTTCTATCGAAGCAGCATGCGCTACGGGCTACCCACCGGCACCACCTGGCAATACCTCCGCCTCGATCTGCGGCTGGTCTGGTCCCAGTTCCCCACCGCGGTGGCGCCGGTTCCCGGCGCCAGTCCGTTCGCCGTGGTGGCGGCCCTGGCGCTGGGGTTCGTCGCCCTGGCCGCCGACACCTTCGCTTTCCGCGCTCTCGGACGAGTCGAGGCACTGGTGCCATCGGCAGTGGTCTTCGTGTTCACTGCGGCACTCGGTGTCGACCGCAACCGCATCGTCCTCACCGGTGCGTGGCTGGCTGCAGCGGTGGCGGTCGTGGCAGTGCTGCGTGCGCTGCACGCTTCGGCGGGCGACGGTTGGCTCGGCCGCCGACGCTCCGCCACTCCGTCTGCGCTACCGGCCGCCGCCGCTTGTGCGGCCGTATGTGCGCTCGGCGCCGTCCTCGTCGGACCGCTGCTCCCCGGGGCCGGGCAGGCACCCATCATCGACGCCCGGCAGACCGCCGATGCCGACGGCGCCGTGTTGAGCCCGCTCGTCGACATCCGTGCCCGCCTCGTGAACCGATCGGATGTCGAGATGTTCACAGTCGATGCCGCCATCGGGCGCTATTGGCGGCTGAGCGGGTTGAGCGACTTCGACGGCACCACGTGGACCCTCACCGACGCCGACCTGGTCGACACCGCCGGCACGTTCAACGAGCTCGCCGAACCGGTCCAGATCCTGCAGCAGTACATCGTGGTGGGTCGGCTCGGCGGTCGGCTGGTGCCCTCGGCGTACGAGCCGGTGCAGGTGGCACAGCCCGGTGTCGGCTGGCAGGACGAGACCGGGAGCCTGTTCCTCTCGGATCGGCCGCTGGCCCGTGGACAGCGTTTCAACATCGCCGCCGACATCGCGCTGCCCACCCCCGAGCAGCTCGCCACCGCTACCTCGGCGTCACCGCCCGAGGCCGACCTCATCGCCCTGCCCGCCGACTTCCCGATCGAGGTCGTGCAACTGGCGCAGGCCGTCACCGCCGATGCGGCGACGCCGTACGCGAAGGCCCTGGCGTTGCAGACCTACTTCCGCGACAACTTCGTCTACGACATCGATGTCCAGCGCGGGCACAGCGACAGCGCCATCCTCAGCTTCCTCCGCGAACGGCGCGGCTACTGCGAGCAGTTCTCGGCGACCTTTGCCGCGATGGGCCGCGCCGTCGGTCTGCCCACCCGGGTTGCCGTCGGCTTCACCAGTGGCGAACTGCGCAGCGATGGCAGTTACCACGTGCTCGGCCGGCATGCCCATGCCTGGCCGGAGGTGTGGTTCGACGGTATCGGCTGGGTGCTGTTCGAGCCGACCCCCGGCCGAGGCGCCCCTGGCAGCGAGGCGGTGACGGGGGTCGCCGCATCGCAGGACACGGGCAACGCCTCCACCGATCAACCGGCGTCGGCCACCACCACTCCGCCCACCACGGTCAGGCCCACCGCCACCACCGTTCCGAATCGGCCCACCACGACCACCACGGTGCCCACCCTGGCCCCAGGGGGCTCCGACGACAGCGGTACCGGTTGGGGTATCGGCACCTGGGCGCTGCTCGGGATCGTGCTGTGCGGCGCCTGGGTCGGGCTGATGCCGACGGTGGTGCGCCGCTTCACGCGCACCGGCGACACCCCGTCCGAACAGGTGGTATCGGCCTGGCACGGCGCCGTGGGCGCCCTGGTTGCTGCCGGCGCCGCACCGCCGGGTGGCGCCACTCCGCTCGAATTCGCCCGTCGAGCGGGACCATCACTCGACATCGACACGCGCCCACTCGACGAACTGGCCCGTTTCGTCACCCGAGCCATCTACTCGCCCGTCGGTGTCGCCGAACCGACGGCGCTCCGTGCGGCGGTGCTGCGCACCCAGGTGGTCGAGGCATGCGACGCGGCCATGCCGCTGCTGCGGCGCTGGTGGTGCCGAGTCGACCCGCGAGTGGTGCGCCGCCGATTGGTGGGCACCGGGCCGATCAGTGCGAAGCGTCGCTCCCCGGACGCTGCCGCCGCATCGCCGACACCTGCCTGATGGCTTCATCGCCCAGCAGGCGCACGTGCTGCTCGGCGCGCACGACGCCCACCATGGCCACGAGGAAGGCGATGAACGCGACGTAGGGACTGACGGCCAGCAGCAACACGCACAGGGCGATTGCTGCAATGGTGCCGACGATCGATACGAGCAGCGACCGGCGCGAGCCCCGGCGCTCGGGGGTGAGATCGCGAGCGAAATTCGGGTCGCGCTGGAGTTGCTCTTCGATCTGGCGAAGAATGCGCTGTTCGTCTTCCGAGAGCGGCATGAGATCTCCTGAGCGGGTGGCCGTCGCCATTGTTCCACGTTCGCAGCACCCTGACAACGCGTCGACGGTGCGACCGCCCGATGGCACACCGATCAGGCCGATCGACCTACTTCGACGGTCGCGGCTGCCCGCGGTCGGCGGTGGGGGGTGGTTGCTGGTCGGGACCCCACTGCTGAGCACCCTTGCGCACCACTCGCAGTCCGCCGGCCGACCCGGTGCCGGCCGACCCGGTGCCGGTCGCGACGGTGCTGGGCGAGACGGTGCTGGCCGGGCCGATGGCCGCAGCGCCGAAGCGCTCGCGGATGGCGTCGATGGCTCCCGATGCCGACACCCACTCGGTGCGGTCCGACTCGCTGATGCCGTTCACGACCGTGCCCGAGAGATCGTCGAGGGTCAGCTGCTCGACCACCTCGCCGAAGCCGCTGGTGCTGATACCGAACAGCCGCACCCCGACCCCGACGTCGATCGACGCCAGCAGACCGTCGGCGATGTCGGCGATGGCCTTGGCCGTGGTGACCGGTACCGCGACGCTGCGCGACCGGGTGATGGTGACGAAGTCGGTGAAACGCACCTTGATGGTGATGGTGCGCGCACCCGTGCCGGCTGCCCGCAGCCGGGAGCTGACAGCGTCGGCCAGCCGCATCGCTTCGCGGCGCAGTTCGTCGTGGCTGAACTTGTCGTGGGCGAACGTCTCCTCGTGGCCGATCGACTTGGCTTCGCGATCGGGCTCGACCGGCCGGTCATCGCGGCCCCAGGCCAACTCGTGGAGATGACGACCCTGGGCTTGGCCGAGGGCCGCCACCAGCGAACTCTGGTCGAGCAGCGCCAGGTCGCCCACGGTCTTCACCCCGAACCGGGTGAGGCGCTTCAACGTGGCCGGACCCACACCCCAGAGCGCTTCGACGGGCAGTGGGTGCAGGAACTCGAGCTCGGTGCCCGGAGCGATGAGCAGCACGCCCGGGCCGGGTTCGATGCGGTGCGGCGACACACGCGGTTTGGCGCCTTTCGAGGCCAGCTTGGCCAGGAACTTGTTGGTGGCGCCACCCACCGAACACGGCAGCTCGAGTTCGGTCGCCACCCGCGACCGCACGTGGTCGCCGATGGTGCGTGCCGACCCGAACAGCCGGATGGCGCCGGTGACGTCGAGGAACGCCTCGTCGAGCGCCAGCGGTTCGACGAGCGGCGTGACGCTGTGGAAGATCTCGTGCACCTCACGGCTCACATGGGCGTAGAGGTCGTGGTCGCCGGGAAGGAACACCGCATCGGGGCAACGCCGGCGCGCCACCACCGACGACATCGCCGAGTAGACGCCGAAGCGTCGTGCCTCGTACGACGCCGCCGCAACCACACCGCGCTGCCCTGTGCCGCCCACCACGACCGGCCGTCCGCGCAGCTCGGGTCGGCGACGCAGTTCGACGCTCACGTAGAACGCGTCCATGTCGACGTGCAGCACCGCCCGTGTGCCGCCGACGCCGAGTTCGGGCAGCACCTCGGCCATACCGTCAGCCGCCCATCGCCCGCCGGCGCCGTCGCCCACCGAAGTCGGCCACCCACAGGCGCAGCACCAGGCCGAACGCTTCCCGGATGATCGAGCCGGAGAACTTCGACTCACCCGCCATCCGGTCGCGGAAGGTGATCGGGAACTCGACGATGCGGCCGCCGAGGCGCACCAGGCGGTACGTCATCTCGATCTGGAAGCCGTAGCCCTCGGCCTGCACCGAGTCGAACCGCATCCGCTCGAGCGCCGTCGACCGGTATGCCCGGTAGCCCGCAGTCACGTCGTTCACCGCCAGACCCAGCACGCCTGCGGCATAGCGATTGCCCCAGCGCGACACCATCCGCCGCCGGCGCGGCCAGTTCAGCGTGATGCCGCCCGGCACGTAGCGACTGCCCACGGCCAGGTCGGCCCCGTGCTCGACCACCGCCACCAGTGCGGGCAACGCTGCCGGATCGTGCGAGAGGTCGGCATCCATCTGCACGCAGATCTCCGCCCCCTGCTCGATGGCGTGGCGCAGACCGAAGCGATAGGCGGCGCCGAGGCCGTCTTTGCTGGTGCGGCGCACCACCTCGACGTTGCCGAGCGTGGCGCCGAGCGCGTCGGCCAGGTCGGCAGTGCCGTCGGGGCTGCCGTCGTCGACCACGAGGATCGAGGCGCGGGGCAGCACCTGTCGGACCGCCGAGACGAGCGTCTCGATGTTGCCGGCCTCGTTGAAGGTGGGGACCACCACCGTGACGCGCATGACCGCCGAGGCTATCCCCCACCGGATGGCTCTCGCCCGCAGTCGCTGCGTCCGGCGACCGCCACCCTAGATTGGTGCCGTGGCGACTCCCGAGCGACCTCTGTCCGCGATCCCGTCCCCTGCAGCACGTGTGGCCGCATTCGTAGCCATCCTCCTCGGCGGCGCTGCCGGCGGCCTCATCGGCTACACCCTGGTGAAGGTGCAGTGCGATGGCGACTGTGCGCTCCCCCTCGGCATCGGATTGTTCGTCGGCGCGGTCGTGGCTGCCATCGGGATGAGCATCGTCGCCGTGCTGGTGCTGCGGGCGCAGGGCGAATGGCGAATGGTGCAGGCCGACCAGGCCGAGCGGGCACGCAGACGATGAGTGCCGAGTTGCTGCACCTCGCCCGGTCGCTGGCCGTCGAGGCCGGCACGTTGGTGGCCGAAGGTCGCGCCGGCGGTATCCGCTCCAGCGAGACGAAGTCGAGCAGCACCGACATGGTCACCGAGTTCGACCGAGCGTCGGAGGCACTCATCGTCGGCAGGCTCCGCACCCTGCGTCCCGACGACGGCATCGTCGGCGAGGAGGGCACCGACACCGAGGGCTCGTCGGGCGTCCGTTGGCTCGTCGACCCCATCGATGGCACCACCAACTTCTTGTACGGCCTCCCCGGCTACGCGGTGTCCATCGCCGCCGCCGACGAGCACGGCGCGCTGGTGGGTGCCGTCTACATCCCCACGCTGGGCGAACTCTTCTCGGCGCAGCGCGGCGGCGGGGCCACCCTGAACGACCTGCCCATCTCGTGCGGCACCCTGGCCGACCCCGCGACGGCACTGGTGGGCACCGGCTTCTCGTACCACCCCGAGCGACGTGCCGTACAGGCCCGCCGGGTGGCGCGGCTCATCGGTTCGGTCCGCGACATCCGCCGCATCGGCGCCGCCGCGGTCGACCTGTGCTTCGTCGCCGCCGGGCGACTCGACGCGTACTTCGAGGAAGGGCTGGGGCCGTGGGACCTGGCCGCCGGCGAGCTCATCGCTCGCGAGGCGGGTTGCCGCACCGGCGACTTCGACGGTGGCCCCGCTCGCCCCGGCGAGGTGCTCGTCAGCAATCCCGCGCTGTTCGGTCCGATGCTGGCCCTGCTGCGCACCGCCTCGCAACCGGTCGCCTGACACCGGTCGTTCCTGGCAGACTGTCGCCGTGGGAACGCACATCCTTGCCGTCGAAGACGACGAGCGGATCAGATCCGCGGTGAAACTCGCCCTCGAGGACGAGGGCTGGTCGGTCGATGAGGCGGGCAGCGGCGAGGAGGCGATCGACAAGTTCGCCAGGGCGGCACCCGACGTGGTGCTGATCGACATCATGCTGCCCGGTATCGACGGGTTCGAACTGTGCCGCACCCTGCGCCGCCACAGCGACGTACCCATCGTCATCGTCACGGCCCGCAACGACACCCACGACGTGGTGGCCGGTCTCGAGGCCGGCGCCGACGACTATCTCACCAAGCCCTTCGCCCCGAAGGAACTGTCGGCACGTATCCGCGCGCTCCTCCGGCGCGCCCGACCCATCGTGGCCGGCCACGCCAAGCTCACCTTCGGCAACCTCGAGATCGTGCCCGACGAGGGCAAGGTGCTGCGCGACGGTCTCGAACTCCACCTCACCAAGACCGAGTTCCGCCTGCTGTGCGAGCTTGCGCAGAACCCGGGCCGGGTGTTCAGCCGCGAGAGCCTGCTCGACAAGGTGTGGGGCTACGACTACTTCGGCGACGGCCGCCTCGTCGATGTGCATGTGCGCCGCCTGCGCACCAAGGTCGAAGCCGATCCGGCCAACCCGCGCCACGTCGTCACCGTGCGCGGGCTCGGGTACCGCCTGCAGTCGTGACCGATCAGGCGCCTGCGGTCACCGTCGACGCCGACGACCGCTCGGTACTCACCCGCCTGGCCGTCCGTTCCGCCGACATCGCCAGGAACTGGCGGATCAGCAGACTGTCGCTGCGTACTCGCGTG
>JBEICS010000090.1:0-7592 GCA_040383925.1 Acidimicrobiaceae bacterium
AGAGAGGGAGCGAGTGGAAGAGGGAGCGGGCGAGCGCTGCGCTTCTCCTCCTCTCCCCTCTCCCTCCATCCGCCCCCCCCCCGGGGGGGGTTAAGGGAGAGGAGAAGGGGGGGGGGGGGGGGGCCCACCCCCCCCCCCCCCGGCCACGATGACCGGGACGACGTCGTCGGTCAGCCTTCGAAGGCGACCGCGGTCTCGCTGCAGATCTTTGCGGCGTAGTCGTCGATAGTGCGCTCACCGTTGATGACGGCGGTGACAGCACCGTTCATGACCTCGTCGTACTTCGGCCAGTCGCCGGTCCACAGCGGGCCTTCAGCGGTGGGCGAGTCGGCCAGGCCGTCGATGAAGGCCTGGTTGTTCTCGGGCGGGGTGAAGCCGAGGAACGCACTGATGGCGGCGTCGCTCTTGCGGCTCGGGATGTTGGCGCCGAGCTCGCTGATCTGTGCCTGGGTGTCGGCAGTGGTGAGTGCCTTCACGAGATCCCACGCTTCCTGCGGGTGCTCGGTGTTCGCGTTCACCACGTAGGCGCCCCAGAACAGCCAGTTGCCCTGCGTGCCACCGGGGCCGACGGGCAGCTGCACGACGTCCCAGTTGAACTTGGCGTCGGCGCGGGCGCCCGGGGTTGCCCAGCGACCGTTCACGAACATGCCGACGGTGCCAGCCTTCCACGGGGCCTCGCCGTCTTCGCCGAACGGAACGGCGATACCGGCGTCGTAGATGGCCTTCGCCTGGGTGATGCCGGCGACCGACTCGGCGCTGTCGAGTGCGCAGGCCGTGCGGTCCTCATTGAAGAAGCCGCCACCGGCAGCGTTCATGAACAGGCCATAGTTGGCCCACCAGCTGCTCATCGCGAAACCCTTGTTGGCGCCACCGAGGGCGGTGACCTTCTCGGCAACACCCTGGAACGCGGCCCAGTCCCACTCACCGGCAGCGGCGAGCGCACGCGGGTCGTCGGCACCGGCCTCGGCGATGAGGTCGTTGTTCAAGTAGAGCGCGAAGGTCGACACGTCGCGGGGCAGACCCCACAGCTTGTCGCCGGGCGCACCGGCCTCGGGGTCGTAGGTGAGGTGGTACATCGGCTCGGGGTAGAACTCCGAGGTGTCGAAGCCCTCCGCCGTGGCCAGCGAGGCCAGGTCGAGGATCAGACCTTCCTTCTGGAAGCGGGCGATGTCGGTGCCGGGGATCCAGAACACGTCGGGAGCCGTACCGTTGCCGATCTCGGTGACGAGCTGGTCCTGGTAGGGCGAGCCCTCGTTGGTGCCGGGCTCGTACTTCAGGCTGACGGCGTCGCCGTTGGCGGCGTCGATGCCCTCGCTGATCGAGTTGTACACGCCGGCCTCGGCGTCGTTGTCGGGACGCGTACGCCACCGGATTTCGACACCATCGCCGCCAGGTTCGGGGGCGGCGGTGGTCTCAACTGCTGCCGCGGTGGTCTCGACCGCCGCGGCGGTTGTCTCCGTCGCGGCAGCAGTGGTGTCGCTGCTGGTCTCGTCGTCACCGCATGCCGCTGCGATCAGCGACAGAGCAATGACGGTGGTTGCCCATCTGCGTGCTTGCACTGGGGTGGTCCTCCAATTGTCGTGGTTGCTCTTCGCAACCGTTTCTCCCCCGTCCGCTGGCTGCGGCTCGGTGTCGGCCGGGCGAACCCGGACGAACTCATGGCTGACCCGGAGGTCAGCAGACGATGACGTCGACCCCTCGCGAACGCAACGCGCCGAGGTGAGCCTCGTCGGCGTAGGCGTCGGTGATGAGGACATCGACGGCGTCGATCGGACAGACAGGTGCCAGCGTGCGGACACCCAACTTCGTGCTGTCGGCCAGCACCACGCAGCGCCGGGCGGCGCCGATCATGGCGCGCTTGATGTCGGCCTCGGGCAGGTTGATGTTGCTCACCCCGGCGTCGGCATCGATGCCGTTGCAGCCGAGGAACACCGTGTCGGCCTGCAGCGAGTGCAGCATGGTGCCTGCCAACGGGTCGACGAGCGAGTGCTGCTTGGGGCGCAGGGTGCCACCGGTGACGACGATCGAGAACCTCGGGTGAGCGGCCTCGAGGTCGAGTGCGATACGGATGCCGTTGGTGATGACGGTGAGGTCGACCAGATCGGTGCGGGCCACGAGGGCGCGGGCCAATGCCGCGGCCGTGGTGCCCACGTCGATGAGGATGGATTCGCCGTTCGACACCAACGCCGCTGCTGTGCGCGCAATGGCCGACTTCTCGCCGGTGCGCTCGGCTGCGACCTCTTCGAAGGGCCGTTCGCCGCGTGCCGCGTTGATGGGCATCGCCCCGCCGTGGACGCGGTGGGCGAGATGGCGCTCCTCGAGCGCCTGCAGGTCGTTGCGGGCGGTGACCGTGCTGATGCCGAACCGCTCCGACAGGTCGCGCACTCGGACGAAGCCGTGCTGTTCGAGCAACTGGTGCGTCAACTGCTGGCGCACCTCTGCAGGCAGGTTGTCCTCCTGCGTGTACAGCATGGTTTCACTCACTTTCGATAGGTTTCATCTTCCTTTCATCTCTTGTCAATAGCAAAGCAATACTTTCGTGCCGTCTAGAGTCACAGCCGTGAGGCTCATCCGGCTCTCGAACGAGTCATGCGACGTGGTGGTCGATGTCGCCCACGGGGTTCCGGCGGTGGTGCACTGGGGTGCGCCGCTCGGTGAGGTCGATCTCGACAGCATCGCCCGGGCCCTCTACCGACCGGCCGTGAGCGGCGGCCTCGATGTCGTCGCCCCGCTGTCGGTGGTGCCCGAGCACGGCAGCGGCCACGAGGGCCGCCCCGGACTGCTCGGACGTCGCCGGCGCGGCACGATGTGGGCCCCGCGCTTCGGGCCCGGCCCCGAGGGCTCCGTCACCTTCGACGGCCGTTCCCTCCGTGTGAGCGCCGTCGACTCGGTTGCCGAACTCGAACTCGTCACCGACATCCGTCTCGGATCGGTGCTCGAGGTGTCGTGCACGCTGGTGAACCATTCGTCCGACCGCTACCTGCTCGACGGGCTGACGGTCTGTCTGCCGTTGCCTGCACACGCTGCCGAGCTCCTCACCTTCAGCGGCCGCTGGACCCGCGAGTTCCACACCGAGCGTCGACCGTGGACCACGGGCACCTGGTCGATCGAGAACCGCCTCGGTCGCACCTCGCACGAGCGGCCGCCGCTCGTGTACGCCGGCGAGCCCGGCTTCGGCGAATGGTCGGGTGAGGTGTGGGGCGTGCACCTCGCCTGGAGCGGCAATCACACCATGGTCGCCGACCGCATCGCCGACGGTCGTCGTTGCATCCAATCGGGCGAACTGCTGCACCCGGGTGAGGTGTCGCTCGAACCCGGGGCCCACTACACGACCCCGTCGGTGCTGGGCACCTACTCCGAGTACGGGCTCACCGCTGCATCGCATGGGTTCCATCGGTACGCACGATCGCTCCCCGCCCATCCGTCGCGTCCTCGCCCGGTGTTGCTGAACACCTGGGAGGCGGTCTACTTCGATCACGACATCTCGCGTCTGCGCGACCTGGCCACTACGGCTGCCTCGATCGGTGTCGAGCGGTTCGTGCTCGACGACGGGTGGTTCGGGTCGCGTCGAGGCGATCGAGCCGGTCTCGGCGACTGGGTGGTGTCGGCCGAGGTCTATCCCGAAGGGCTCGCCCCGCTGATCGATCACGTGCGCAGCCTCGGCATGGAGTTCGGGATCTGGGTCGAACCCGAGATGGTGAACCCCGACAGCGATGTGTTCCGCGCCCATCCCGAGTGGGCGCTCACCACCAGCGGGTACGAACCGGTGCTGGGTCGAAACCAACTGGTGCTCGACCTCGCCCGTCCTGGTGCGTTCGATCATGTGCTCGGGCAACTCGACCGCCTGCTCGCCGACCACGACATCGCCTACGTGAAGTGGGACATGAACCGAGCGCACGTGCAGGCGAGTGGGGCCGGTGGTGCCGCCGGTACACACGCCCAGACGGTCGCCGTGTACCGCCTCCTCGACGAACTGCGCGCCCGCCACCCGGAGGTCGAGATCGAGAGCTGCTCGAGTGGCGGCGGCCGGATCGACCTCGAGATCCTGCGGCGCACCGAGCGGGTCTGGACGAGCGACTGCAACGATGCGCTCGAGCGGCAGGTCATCCAGCGCGGCGCATCGATGCTCAGTCCCCCCGAGGTGATGGGTGCGCACATCGGCCCCACCCGCTCGCACACCACCGGTCGGTCGCACTCACTTGCGTTCCGCGCGCTCAGTGCCGTCTTCGGGCATCTCGGCATCGAGTGGAACGTGCTCGATCTCTCCGAGGCCGAACGTGCCGCACTCGCCGAGGTAGTGGCCGTTCACCGCAGGTTCCGGCGCCTGTTGCACCACGGCGATGTCGTGCGGTTCGACCCGGTCTCGCACGGCGACGAACCCAGTGGTGCCGGCCACGGCGTGTACGCCGCCGACCGGGCCGAGGCGTTGGTCGCCTACGCGCAGCTCCGCACCGGGATGAGCCTCCTGCCACCGGTACTGCGCTGCCCCGGGCTGCTGCCCGATCGGGTGTACCGCGTGGAGGAGATCTCGCTCGGGGGCAACCGTCGTCCGATCGAACCGCAGCAGCTCACCGGCCGTCAGTTGGCGGTGCACGGCCTGCAACTGCCCCCGCTCGCCCCCGAGTCGGGCATCGTCCTCCACCTGAGCTGACCCCGACTCTCGAAAAGGATCCACCATGGCGTTGCCCACCGCCCTCGACGACTACGAGTTCGATCTGCGCGGCTTTCTCATCATCAGGGGTGCGCTCTCGCCCGACGAGGTACAGCGGCTGAACGACGCCTACGACCGCTTCCCTCCGCTCGCCAACGGCGACTGGTACGGCAACGCCCAACGGCGCGATTACACCAAGGACACCGGCTTCGAACTGCACAACGTGCTCGACTGCGGCGATCCGGCCTTCGACGGCCTCATCGACCATCCGTCGTGGATCCATCACGTCACCCGCTACGCAGGCGAGCAGGGCACGTACGTCGAGGGGATCATGATCGACGAGAGCATCGCTACCAGCCGTAGTTCGGGTGGCCACCATCCGGTGCACTCCGGCGGGCACGATGCTTCGAACCGCACCCAGTACTCGTACCGCAACGGGGCCTTCCGCTGCGGGCAGGTGAACGTCCTCGTGTCGTTGCGTGATGTGGGCCCCGGCGACGGGGCGACGATGGTGGTGCCCGGCAGCCACAAGTCGAACTTCGCTCACCCGTTGGCAGGCGACTACGCCCGCGGCGACCGCATGGACATGCTGCCGCACGCCGTCGAGGCGCACACCAAGGCGGGCGACGCCCTCGTGTTCGTCGACGCATGCATGCACGGTGCCGGCACGCGGACGAACCCTGGCGAGCGCCGGATCGTCATCCTCCGCTACGGGCCACCGTGGGCGCGTACACGCTTCGGGTACACGGTGTCGCAGGCGCTGCTCGATCGGCTCACCCCGACGCAGCGGCTGATCATGCAGCCGATGCCGCCCATCCAGACGGGCGACCCCCGAGTGCCGCAAGACCTCCACGCGTCGTACCAGTTCCGCGATCGCTGACCCGACGCGGCCACCGGTTCGGGGGCGCAGTGATCGGCGGGCCCTAGAGTTCGAGACCGACGTGGGCCGGGTCGCGGACCAGGGGAGGTGAAGGCCGTGCGACGACGCATGTGGGGGTGGTTGCTGCTGGTGCCTGCAGTGCTGTTCCTCGCCGAGATCGTCACCGCTCCGTTCTCGGGTTTTCACCAGCACCTGTCGTTCGCCGGCACGCCGGGCCGGTTCGCCGGCACGGTGGTGCGGGCGGGCCGCAGCAACGCCCGCGCCGCGCTGTGGTTCGACAACGTCTTCGTCGTCTCGTGGCTGCTCATCGCGCCGCAGCTGCTGCAGGCAGGTCGCGACCGATGGGCGCCCGAGCGGCGCACCATGTTCGGTCCGTGGCCCGTCATGCCGTCGGTCGCCGTGGCGGCCGGTCTGGCCGACCTGTTCGAGAACGCGCTGGCGCTGTCGATCGTGGGCAAGAGCAGCCCGCCGCTGTTCGCCACGCTGTCGCTGGCCGTGGTGGGCTGGGTGAAGGTGCTGCTGTACGCAGTGGCGCTGGTGGGTGTGCTCGGCTTGGTGGTGGGGCCGCTGCTGGCACCCGTGGTGCGGCCTGCGATGCGACGGCTGTTTGGCCGGCTCGATCGGCATGCCGGCACACACCCCGTTCCGGGTGCCGCGGCAGAGCCCACCGACAGCGGTGCCGACGAGGCGCCCGGCAACGACGGCGAGACCATCGGTATCTGCCTGTCGGGCGGTGGCATTCGTGCTGCCAGCATCGCCCTCGGGGCGCTGCGGCGCCTCGACGAGCCGATGGGCGACGCACGGTCGCTGTTCCGTCGCTCGCGCTGGCTGGTGGCCGTGTCGGGTGGCTCGTACACCGCAGGCGGGTGGCGCATCAGCCGTCGCCCCGGTGCCGCGGTCGCCCCGGCGGCGAGTGTTGCCAGCGACGGACTGTTCGCAGCCGACCACCCCTGGGCGGCCACGGTGCGGATGAAGCGACGCTTCCTCGACAACGGCACCCTGTCGATCGTCGGTGGGGTGCTGAACGCGGTGGTGCGCACCACCCTCGTGCTGGGCGCCGTCGTGTCGGCGACGTATCTCGTCGCCGCGTTGCTGGGCCGTGGGGTACGCACCCGCGTGGTGCATCCGGGGTTCCCGTTCCAGCAGGGCACCGTCGACCCGCTCACCCTGCGCGACCTGGTGCCGGTCCGTCTGGTGCTGCCCATCGCCGTCTTCCTCGTCGCAGCTGCCGTGCTGTTCGTGGTGGCGCATGCCCGGTCGCAACCCGAGCGCCGTGCCGCCCTCGTGCGCTGGTCGCGTGTGGTGGGCGCGGCCGGTGCGTTGCTCGCCCTGGTGCTGGTGGGGGTGCCTGCCGGGGTGCTGTACGGCCGGCGACTGCTGAACGCGCTCGCGGCCGACGGTGGGCCCGATCGCAGCGCTGGCCTCATCGGCACGGCCGTGGTCATCGGGGTGGCAGCGGCGGTGGGCGGTGTGGTGGCCGGTCAGGTGAAGCGCCGCTGGATGCGCCTGGGCGGGGTGCTGCTTGGCGCGGCGCTGTTCCTGTTCGCCGGCAAGGTGGCCGATTCGTTCGCCTACGGCTACGTCACCCCGTGGACCAGTTGGCTGCTGCCCGGCACCGAGGCGCGGCTCGGCCTGGTTGCGGTGGCGGTGGTGTGGTTGCTGCTCATTGCTGCGGTGGCATCGCACCGCCTCACCCTCGGCGGCGTGTACCGCAAACGCCTCGCCGCCACATTCGCCGCCGGCGACCGCGACGAGCACGGGCCGGCGGGCGAGCGCGTGCCCCTGCCACCGCTGGCCTACAGCGACGAGCCGCTGTGGCCCGCGTACCGCGGCGCCGACGGGCCCGAACTCATCGTCGCCGCCACCGCCCACGCGTCGTCGGCAACGTTCTGCGGCCTGCCCGCGTACGGCTTCACCTTCCGGCCCGACCGCATCACCCTGCACGATCGCACCGACGGCACCAGCGCGTCGGTGGACACCGACGACTACCCCGTCGGGTCGTGGTGGGACGGGTTCCCGCGCGGCTGGCTGGTCAGTCGGGCGATGGCGCTGAGCGGTGCG
>JBEICS010000091.1:0-7584 GCA_040383925.1 Acidimicrobiaceae bacterium
CAGACGATCGACGACCTCGTCGGCCTCGTGCTCGAACGGCCGTCTCTGTCGCTCGACGTGACGGCCCATCCGCTCGTCGCCCGCCGCCGGGCGATCCGACGCCGCTTCCTCGGGCTCGGCGTGCCCTCCGTCGCCGCGGCGCTGGTCTCTGCCGCGGTCAACGATGCGGAGCCCGTTGTCGTGCTCGGGGTCTGCGCGGTCGCTGCCACCGTGTCGCTACTGATCGCCACCCGGTGGGGCCGGTCGTGGTACCGCCGGCTCGGCCATGCCGTGCACGACGGCGTGCTGGTGGCGCGTTGCGGAGTGCTGGTCGAACACCTCCGCGCCATTCCGGTGAACCGCATCCAGAGCGTCACGATCTCGCAGTCACCGTGGCAGCGTCGCGCCGGGGTGTGCACCGCCCGACTGCTGCTGGCCGGCGCCACCGACTCGATACGAGTACCCGACCTCGCACCCGACGATGCCGTCGCACTCTCCATGCTCGGGCGCGGCCTCGCCGAACTCGATGCCCCTCACTGGGACGACGTGCTCAGGCCCGCCCGAGCGTGACCAGCACGAGCGACACCGCGGCCAACGCCATCCCGAGCACCTGCCAGCGGTTCACCCGTTCGCGGTCGAGCACGAACGCCAGCGCCACGGTGCTGGCCGGGTAGAGCGAACTGATCACCGCCACCAACGACAGCAGGCCCTGCCTCGTGGCCTCGAGGTACAGGCCGTTGGCGGCCATGTCGAGCACGCCCGCCACTACCGCCAGGCCGAGCAGGCGGCGTTGCACACCGGGCCGAGCACCGATGGCCGCGCAGACACCCAACATGATGGGCACCGATACCGAGCGCGACATGAGCAGCGGCCACATCCCAGCATCGTCGGCACAGCGGTCGAGCGCGACGAACCACAAGCCGAAACCCAGTCCCGCCAAGGCCGCCAGCCCGGCGATCCGCGGTGGTGTGGGCTGGCGCCGACCGCCGATCGCGCCGCTCACCAACGCCACCGCGACCAGCGCGAGGGCGATACCGACGTATGCGATCGCCGCGGGCCGTTCGCCCACGATGCGGCCCGCAATCACGGGCACCGCAGCACCGACCACAGCGCTGAGCGGCGCCACCACCGTCATCGCCCCGTGGGCAAAGGCGTGGTAGAGCGCCAGCAGCGCGAGGGCGCCGGCCGCACCACCGCCCAGCGACCAGGCGATGGTGCCGCCATCGGGAGCCGGCGTATCGCCGAACAGCACCAGCGCACCCACGATGAGCAGGCTCACCGTCTGACCGATCAGCGTGACGACAGCAGCCGGGTGGAATCGGCTGGCCCGTCCACCGCAGTAGTCGGCGATCCCGTAGACGAGCGCCGATCCGAGAGCCAACAGTATCGCCATGTGCGCGAGTCTCGCAGAGAGACGACAATGACGGGAGGGTTAGGGTGCGGCCATGCAGCATGTTCCCTTCGGCCGCACCGGTCTGCGCGTCTCGCGCCTGTGCCTGGGCACGATGACCTTCGGCGCCCAGTGCGACGAGGGCACGTCGTTCGCCATCATGGACACCGCGCTCGAGGCCGGCATCACGTTCTTCGACACTGCCGACATGTACCCGGTGAACGGCTATCCCGACAAGGTCGGTCTCACCGAGGAGATCATCGGCCGCTGGATGGCCAGTCGCCGCGACGACGTGATCGTGGCGACGAAGTGCTTCTTCCCCACGGGCAAGCGGGCATGGGAGCAGGGCAACTCACGGCACAACATCATCCGCGCCGTCGACACCTCGCTGCGCCGTCTCGGCACCGACCACATCGACCTCTTTCAGTTGCACGGCTGGGACCCGGTCACACCGATCGACGAGACCCTGCAGACACTCGACGACGTGGTGCGCGCCGGCAAGGTGCGCTACCTCGGGTGCTCGAACCTGCTGGCCTACCAACTGGCTCGCTCACTCGGGCGCAGCGAGGCGCTGGGCACGGCGCGCTTCGATTGCGTGCAGCCCCGCTACAACCTGCTGTTCCGCGAGATGGAGCGCGAGATGCTGCCCCTGTGCGCCGACGAGCACATCGCCGTCATCCCCTACAACCCGCTGGCGGGTGGGATGCTCACCGGCAAGCACCGCCCCGACGCCGATGCCGCTGGCAGTCGGTTCGACGTGAGCCTCGGCCAGCAGGGCGCCCGGTACCGCGAGCGCTACTGGAACGATCGGGCCTTCGATGTGGTGCAGGCCGTGGGCGCCCTGGCGGCGCAGGCCGGCGTGCAGCCCGCAACGCTGGCGATGCAGTGGGTGCTGGCCAACCCCACGATCACCAGTCCGATCGTCGGCGCCTCACGCCCCGACCAACTCGCCGCGGCGGTGGCAGCGGTGAACACGCCACTCGACCCGGCACTGAAGGCGCATCTCGACGATCTGAGCCACGAGTTCCGTTTCGGCGACTCACTGCGCTGACCCCTCGACCCACCGGCCCACCGACGACCAGGAGCACCAGCAATGCGGACCATCGGCAACATCCTCTGGTTCCTGATCTGCGGACTCTGGGCCGCGCTCGCCTGGCTGGTGTGGGCGGGACTGCTCGCCATCACCATCATCGGCATCCCCTTCGCCCGGCAGTGCCTGAAGTTGGCCCACTTCTCGCTCTGGCCGTTCGGCCGCCAGGCGGTTCCCGACCCCACGGCCAGCCCACTCGGCATCGTCGGAGCCGTGCTCTGGTTCATCCCGGGGTTGTTCATGGCGGCCGGCTACGTGATGAGCGGCATCGGCCTGTGCCTGACGATCATCGGCATCCCGTTCGGGATCCAGGCCTTCAAGCTGGCGGGCCTCGGACTCGCACCGTTCGGCAAGAAGATCGTCGAGACCAGCGCCCTGGCAGCATCTGCGCCATTGGGCTGAGCGGCTCTGGTGGGCGTAGCCGGACTCGAACCGGAGACCTCCACCGTGTCAAGGTGGCGCTCTAACCAACTGAGCTATACGCCCGTACAGCGTCGGTGAGGCTACCAGTCAGCGCAGGCGGAGCGACACTTCGTTGGCCAGCAGCCGCCCGTTCCGGGTGAGCACCACCCGGTCGCCATCGATGCGCACCAGGCCGTCGAGATCGGTGAGGTCGAGGGCATCGACCGGGATGCCCTCACGCATTCGCACCGCCAACTGCAGTCCTTCGAGCCGCCGGGTCTCGGCGTCGAGGGTCTCGCCGGCGGCCTCGGTGGGCTCGCCCGCCTGCACGGCTGCGATGTAGCGCTCGGGCGTGCGCACGTTCCACCACCGGCGGCCCGAGCGGTGCGAGTGCGCCGCCGAGCCGAACCCGAGGTAATCGCCCTGCAGCCAGTACAGCCGGTTGTGGGTGCACTCGTGCCCGGGACGGGCCCAGTTGCTCACCTCATAGTTGACCAGGCCGGCCGCCACCAGCAGATCGTCGACGGCTTCGTACTTGTCGGCCAGGTCGTCGTCGTCGGGATGGCGCTCGGGCTGGGCAGCGAGCGGCGTACCTGCCTCGACCGTGAGTGCATAGGCCGAGACGTGCGGTGGGTCGAGTGCCACCACGGCCTCCACCGTGCGCTGCCAGTCGGCCAACGACTCGCCCGCACCGCCGTAGATGATGTCGAGGTTCCAGGTGGGCATGTCGACCGCCCGCACCGCAGCCACCGCTCGCTCGACGTTGCTGGGCTGATGCCAGCGACCGAGCGACACCAGCACCTCGGGCACCATCGACTGCACACCGATGCTCACCCGGTTCACGCCCGCCGCCCGATAGGCGCCAAGGAGTTCGACGGTGACGTCGTCGGGGTTGCACTCGACAGTGATCTCGGCGCCATCGATCCGCGGGATGGCGGCGATGACGGCAGCGAGCGCCTCCGCATCCACCCTGGTGGGTGTGCCGCCACCTACGAACACGCTGGTCGCCGGTTCGACGACGTGCCGTTCGATGTCGCTGCGCAGCGCGTCGAGATACGCCTGCTGCAGATGGTCGCGGTCGGTCCAGGTGGCGAACGCGCAGTAGTCGCACCGACGCGAACAGAACGGGATGTGCAGGTAGACGCCGAACGGGCGGATGCTCACCCGTGCGACCCTACGGCCGGCCGTGGCCGATTCAGCCGTGGAACAGCAGGTCGAGCGCGTCGAGACGGTCGCCGACCTGGTCGACCGGCACGTCGAGCATCGCGGCGATGGCCCGGGTGTCGTCGCCGCGCACGGTGATGACCTTGCCGTTGAAGTCCTGGCGCTGCACCTGGATCATCCTCAGGAAGCGGGCGAGCATCTCGAACGGCTGCCCCGTGAGTTGGTTCAGCTTCATCAGGTCGATCGCGATCTTCCGCGACGGCGCTGCTTCGTTCTCGTTGGGCCCGGACACGTCTTCGCGCGGCAGGAGCTGGTCGACGGGCACGTTGTAGAACTTGGCCAGACGCTCGAGGCGCGGCACCGAGATGGCTCGCTCGCCACGCTCGTAGGCACCCAGGACCGACGCCTTGAACTCGTTGCCCGAGTTGGCCTCGACCTCCTGCAGCGAGAGCCGCTTCTGGCGCCGGATGACGCGCAGGCGATCGCCTACCTTGCGGCTATAGGGCGACGACTCCACGTAGTCGTCATCGAACTCACGCATGCGGGATCTCCTGTGATCACACGGTGCCGCCTCCGGCACCCACGGTGGGATGGTGTCGTCGTCGACACCCTCCGTGACCTAATAGTGCCAGGTCGGCGTCAAAATGCCAACAGGGAGTGGTCGACCTGACGCTACGCGCTGTGAACGATGCGTCCCGAGCGACCGAGGTCGAGCAGCACACCGGCCACCACCGCAGCCGTCTCGACCCGCAGCACCTGCTCGCCGAGCGACACCGTCGGCGCACCGGAGGCCAGTTCGGCGGGGCTGAAACCACCCTCCGGGCCCACCACCAGCGTGTGCACCGCCGCGTCGACCGTCCGCTCGGCCCCGGGCTCGGCCAGCGCCACGCCGGGTAGGGCCAGCACCGCGGTCCACGCCAGCACCTCCACCGTGGGCAACCACACTCGACGGCTCTGCATCGACGCCTCCACCGCCACCCGGCGCAGACGCTCGATGTTGCGCTGCGCCTTGGCACCGTCCCAGTGCACCACCGAGTGGGCTGCCTCGAACAGCACGATGCGGTCGATGCCCAACTCGGTGAGCTTCTGCACGATCCACTCCGGCCGATCGCCCTTCGGAATGGCGCACGCCACGCACCGCTGAGCCGGTCGCGGTTCGACGACCACATCGGCCGTGCACTGCACCCCAGCCGCACTGAGCACCGCCGGCACCCAGCGTCCGGCGCCGTCGCTGATCGTGATGGCGTCGGTGGGCCCCACGCGCAGCACGCGGACCAGGTGGTGTTCGTCGGCCGACGACAGCACCGGCGCGTCGAGCGACTCGACGAACACGTGCGCTGCCGACCGACGCAGCAGCGGGTTCACGAGAACGCGGACTTGATGCGCGAGAACAACCCGTGCTCGTTGTGCACCGGCTCGCCGCGCAGTTCGGCAAACTTGCGCAGCAACTCGGCCTCGGCATCGGAGAGCTTGGTGGGGACCTGCACGATGATGCGTACCCGCAGGTCGCCCCGACCGCGACCCTGAAGACGGGTGACGCCGCGGCCGCGCAGCAGGAACTGCAGGCCGGGCTGCGTGCCGGCCGGCACCACCACCTCCTCGTCGCCGTCGAGCGTGGCCACGGTGAACTTGGCGCCGAGAGTGGCCTGGGCGATGGAGATGGGCAACTCGCACAGCAGGTCGTCGCCGTCGCGCTGGAAACGCTCGTGGGCGGCCACCCGGATGTGCACGTAGAGGTCGCCGGGCGAACCGCTGCGGGCACCGACGGCGCCCCGGCCGGTGAGGCGAAGCGTGGAACCGGTGTCGACCCCTGCCGGGATGTCGACCTGGTAGGTCTTGTCGGCGATGGTGCGACCGTCGCCACGGCAGGTGGCGCACGGGCTGGGGATGACCTGGCCGAGGCCGTTGCACCGCGTGCACACCGACGAGGTGACCATCTGGCCGAGCAGGCTCTGGCGGACCCGCTGCACCTGACCACGACCGTTGCAGTCGGAGCAGGTGACGGGTTGGGTGCCCTCGGCGGCGCCGCTGCCGCTGCACGTGTCGCAGCGCAGGGCGGTGCGCACGGTGACGGGCATGGTGGCACCGAAGGCTGCCTGCTCGAGCGAGATGTCGGCCACCACCTCGAGGTCTTGGCCCCGCGGTGGGCCGGCAGGGCCGCCGCGGCCACCGAAGGGGCCACCACCGCCGCCGCCGCCGCCGAAGAACGCGTCGAACAGGTCGCCGAGGCCGCCGCCGAACATGTCGCCCATGTTCGGGCCACCGGCTCCACCGGTGGCAGCCTCGCCGTAGCGGTCGTAGCGCATGCGCTGGTCGGGGTCGCTGAGCACCTCGTAGGCGCGCGCCACCGCTTTGAACCGCTCCTCGGCCGTCGGGTCGTCGGGGTTGGCATCGGGGTGCAGTTCGCGGGCCCGCTTGCGGTAGGCCTTCTTGATGTCGTCGGGGCTGGCGTTGCGCGCCACACCGAGCAGGTCGTAGTAGTCGGCCATCGCTCAGCCAGCTCCCTCTCCCAGATGGCGGCTGAGCCGCTCGCTGACCACCTCGACCGCGGCCATCGCCCGCGGGTAGTTCATACGCGTGGGGCCGAGCACACCGACGGTGCCGACGTGCTCGCCCTCGACCACGACGGGCGACACGATGACCGAGCACGCCGCCAACGGCTCGACGCCGTGCTCGGCTCCGATGGCCACGGACTGGCCGCGGTTGATGACGTCGCGCACCAGCGACACCATGACGTACTGCTGCTCGAGCACCTGCAGCACGTCGCGCACGGTTTCGACCGCCTCGAACGAGCGGGCCACCACCGATGCACCACCCACGAAGACCGGCTCCTGGTCGGTGCCTGCCACCAGCGCACCCAATGCGGCGGCGCAGAGTTCGTCGACCTGGGCGTCGCCGCAGCCGGGCAGCGACCGCTGCTCGATGACCCCGCCCCCGAGCACGCGCTGGAGATGCGCTGAGGCAGCCGACAACCGCGCCTCGGACAGTTCGCCGGTGAACTCGATGGTCTCGTTCTCGACCGACCCGTTCGACAGCACCGCCACCACCACGGCCACCCGCATCGACACGCCCACCACCTGGATGGAGCGGATGGTGGCCCGGTCGACCGCCGGGCCGACGACGAGCGAGGTGTGCGTGGTGAGCGAGGCGAGCAGGTTGGAGGTGCGGTGCAGCAACTCCTCGAGGCGCACGTGGGTGGCGTCGAAGAATGCACCCACCTGCTGCTGGGTGCCCGTGTCGAGCCGGCCGGGCTCGGTGAGGTGGTCGACGAAGAACCGGTAGCCCTTGTCGGTGGGGATACGACCCGCCGAGGTGTGCGGCTGGACCAGGAACCCTTCCTGCTCGAGCACCGCCATCTCGTTGCGCACTGTGGCCGAACTGACCTGCAACCCGGCCATGGACGCGACGTGACCCGATCCGACGGGTTGCGCGGTGGCGATGTACTCCTGCACGATCGCCCGCAGAATGGCTGTCTTGCGCTCGTCAAGCATGGGCTGGCCTCGTTGGTGTGCGGGACAGGCTAGCGAGTGTTGGCCCTGAGCGTCCGGTACCGCAGCAG